>NZ_JBFTZL010000011.1:0-59064 GCF_056406825.1 Arthrobacter sp. P1_A5
GTCCACGTCCCAGGGCCGGGCGCCACTGCTCGGAGCGTCCCCGGTGACCAGCACCACGGGGATTTGCGCCTGGACCGCCTCTGCGAGGGCGGTGAGGGCATTGGTGTAGCCGGGGCCGTAGGTGGTGGTGCCCGCGGCGAGGCGTCCTGACGTCCGGTAGTAGGCGTCGGCCGCGGCGATGGCGGCGCCTTCATGGCGAACGGGGGAGAAGCGGAGGCCCAGCTTTTCCGCGGCGTCCAGGAAGTAGACGTTTCCGTTGCCCATCACGCCGAACACATCGCTGAGGTAGCTGCTGAGAACCTGCGCCACGCGGCCGGAGACGGTAAGTGAAGTCATGCAGGAATCTTGTGGGCTGGTTCACAGATAGGCAAGAGAGCCGAGTTGGATTGGGATATTTGGCAGAAGTGGGCGGACGCAACTGAAAATATGCCACTTGTGGCGTGCGTCACCTGGATTTACCTCGAAGGGCGGGATTCCTGCTCGGAGAGCCGGCTCAGGAGGCCGTCGTAGCGGGGCGGCATGAGTTCCAGTACGGAAATGGCCGTGCTGGTCCGTTGGATCCCCTCGATTTCCAGGATCTCGTTGGTGATGCGGTAGAGATCGGCCGTACTGCGGGCCACCACCTTGGCCATGAGGTCCGCGTCCCCGGTGGTGGCGTGCACCTCGATGACCTCCGGGATCGCGGCGAGTCCGTCTTCCACCGCGCCTGTTCGCGTCTGGCTGATGGACAGTGAGAGGAAAGCCATCAGGTCATAGCCAAGCGCGGCGGGATCCAGCCTCCGGCTGAAGGAGCGGAGGGCGCCGCTGCGCTCGAGCCGTCCCAGCCGGGCGTGGACCGTGTTCCGTGCGACGCCGAGTGTCCGCGAGAGTGCCAAGGCACTGGCTTCCGGGTCCTTGTCGAGGGCCAGGATGATCCTGCCGTCGAGGGAATCCAGGGCGCGGGGGTTCGGGATGGTCATATTTTCACCACAGACTGTTAAAGTTGAGCAGAAGTCCCAATGCGTCGAGGGTATCTTGCAATGTGCGMGGGGTCACAATCATGATCGGTCTTCATGACCCGTGATCAGCTCCTAACCGCACCGGACACCGCGCTCCCCACCCTTCGTGGCGCGGTGGCCGGCCTCCCGCCCTACGTCCCGGGGCGGCGCAGCGCCGGCATGGACATTGCAGCCCTCGCCAGCAACGAAAGCCACTACGAGCCACTGCCCGCTGCCGCCGCAGCGGTGGCCGCAGCGGCCGGCACCATGAATCGCTACCCTGACAGTGCCGCCGTCGAACTCCGCGAACGGCTCGCCGGGCACCTGGGTGTCACGGCCGGAGAAGTGGCGGTGGGCCCCGGCAGCGTCGGCGTCCTCCAGCAGATCATCACCGGCCTGTGCGACGCCGGGGATGAAGTGATCTTCGCCTGGCGMTCCTTCGAGGCCTACCCCATCCTGGTGGAGCTGGCGGGCGCCCAGCCGGTCCGCATCCCGCTGGACGGCGCTGAGGGGCACGACCTTGACGCCATGGCCGCGGCCGTCACTGCCCGCACGAAGGTCATCCTGCTCTGCACCCCCAACAATCCCACCGGCGTACCGATCAGCCATGAACGTATCGAGGCCTTCCTGCGGTCCGTCCGCTCCGACATCCTTGTGGTGATCGACGAGGCCTACGTGGAATACGCCGAAGCGGGCAGCGGCCCCGATTCCCTGGCGCTCTACCGCCAGTACCCGAACGTCTGCGTCCTGCGCACCTTCTCGAAGGCGTACGGACTCGCCGGCCTGCGCGTGGGATACGCCGTGGCGGCGCCCGATATTGCTGAGGGACTGCGCCGGACCGCCCTTCCCTTTTCGGTGAGCGCGCTGGCCCAAAAGGCTGCCATCGCGTCGCTGGACGCCGGGGAGGAGATGGAAGCGCGGGTGACCGCCGTCAAACAGGAACGCGCCCGGATGGCCGCGCACCTGGAAGCCCAGGGCTGGAAACTGCAGCCGAGCCAGGGCAACTTCCTGTGGATCCGTGCGGATGAGCTGCTCCAGGCGAGGCTGGTGGCCGCGTTTGACCGCGCGGGCATCCTGGTCCGGGCTTACCAGGGGGACGGTGTGCGGATCACCGTTGCCGGCCCCGCCTCCAACGATCGCGTGCTCCGGGTTTTGGAAGCCCACGCAGCCTGAGAAACCGACTGACCTGAAACCCCATCCGTTCCACCAAGAAACCAGAGGACTCCTCATGGAACAACAGACAATGACGTCTGGCCGCCCACTGGGCGCCGCACTCAAACCCCGCCAGCTCACCATGATGGGGCTCGGAAGCGCCATCGGCGCGGGCCTGTTCATCGGCTCCGGCGCCGGCATCCAGGCTGCCGGCCCGGCCGTGCTGATCTCCTACCTCGTGGCCGGCACCCTTATCATCCTGGTGATGTGGGCCCTCGGCGAGATGGCCGCCGCTAATCCGGACAGCGGTGCCTTCTCCGTCTATACCGCCAAGGCTTACGGGCCGGTGGCCGGTGCCACGGTGGGCTGGCTCTGGTGGCTGCAGCTCGTGGTGGTCATCGCCGCGGAAGCGCTGGGTGCGGCAGGACTACTGGCCACCATCTTCCCGGCCCTGCCGGTGTGGCTGATGGCTTTCGTGTTCATCGTGGTGCTCACCGCGGTGAACCTCACCAGTGTGAAGAACTTCGGCGAGTTCGAGTTCTGGTTTGCGCTGCTCAAGGTGGCGGCAATCGTCGGGTTCCTCCTGGTGGGCGCTGCCCTGCTCTTCGGCTGGCTGCCGGGCGTCCAGTCGCCGGGCCTGGCCAACTTCACCGGAGCCGGCTTCGCACCCAGCGGTTTCGCCGGTATTGCCACGGCACTCTTCGTGGTGGCGTTCGCGTTCGGCGGCACCGAGATCGTTTCCGTGGCGGCAGCTGAGACCGCCGAGCCTGCCCGCAGCGTGAAGAAAGCGGTCCGCACGGTGCTGTGGCGCATCCTGGTCTTCTACATCGGTGCGATCTTCGTCATCGCGGCCGTGGTTCCCGTGGGTTCGGCGGGGCTGAAGAGCCCGTTCGCCGCGGTGCTGGATGCGGCCGGCATGCCCGGCGCCGCCACCGCCATCACCCTGGTGGCCGTGGCCGCACTGCTCTCCGCCCTCAATGCCAACCTCTACGGCGCCTCCCGGATGGCGTTCTCCCTCGCCGAGCGCGGCGAAGCGCCACGTCTGCTCGCTTCCGTGTCCAAGGCCCGGGTTCCGGTTGTCGCGGTCCTGGCCAGCGTTGCCTTCGGCGTTGTCACGGTTGTGCTGGAGCTGGCCTTCCCCGAGAAGGTCCTGCCCGTCCTGCTCAACATCGTGGGTTCGACGTGCCTGCTGGTGTGGACCTCCGCGCTCCTCGCCCAGCTGGCGCTGCGCCTCCGCGCCGACCGCGAGGGAACGGAGCTTCCCCTGCGGATGCCCGGCTTCCCGTGGCTCACGGGCATGGGTCTCCTGATCCTCGCGGCGATTTTCACGGTGGGCTTCATCGGCGAGGACTCCCGTCCCCAGCTCTTGAGTACTTTCGCCCTCGTGGCGCTCCTGGCGGTGGCGAACTGGCTTCACCACCGGAACGGGAAGGTTTTGCCCCGTGTCGACTCCTCGGAGCCTGCCAAGGCCCCGGTGCTCATCGACTGAATCAGGTGCTGTGGACCCACGTCGCGGGTGCACGCTGAGGGCGCGTCCGGCCTGGCCGGGCGCGCCCTTCGCAATGCTTTTGCCGATACCGCCAGCTTCACCACCCTGCAGATAGGCGGGCAGCCGTTCGGCGTGGTGTTCCTGGCCGGCCGATGCTGGTGCAGTTCGCCTCCGGCCACGCTGCGCAGGCCAGCGCCTCCATCCTGCTGTACGCGATGGGCCGCGACTCCGTCCTGCCCGAGGCAGTCTTCGGCATATTTCAAGGACACCGTCAGTCGTGGACCGAGGTCGGCGACGGCGCTGACCGTCGCTTCGAGCCCGGAGGAGCCCACGGACGATGCCGCGAAACGGGTAGGCAATGACGCGGTACCGGGGTGCCGGGCGGGGCGGTGGAGCCGCGCACGATCAGCCGGTGCGGCATGATCTTGCGGCCCAGGTCGCGGGAGCGGAGCAGCTTTCTCACGGCCATCCGTCCCATTTCCTCCAGCGGCTGGGCCACGGTGCTGAGCGGCGGGTTCACGTGCCGGGAGGTGGAGGTGTTGTCGAAGCCCAGGACGGAGACGTCCTCCGGCACCCGGAGCCCGCGCCGCTGCAGCTCGTTGACGACGGCGGCGCCCATCTCGTCGCTCATCGCGAAGATCGCGGCGAGGCCGGGTTCCTGCTGCAGCAGCTCGTCGGCCCCGGCGGCGCCGCTTTCGTAGAAGAAGCTGCCGGTGGCGGTGACCGGAGGGCAGCCGGCTTCGGTCATGGCGCGGAGGTAGCCGCGTTTCCGGGGCTGGGCGACGTGGATCGACGCCGGGTCGCCGGTCAGCAGGCCGATGCGGCGGTGGCCGAGCCGCAGCAGGTGACGGGTCGCGTCGTAGGCTGCCTGCTCGTCGTCGATCGCCACGCTGGGGGAGCCCGACTTGTCGCTGATGGCCACGKAGATGATGGGGACGTTGGTGCCGAGCAGTTGCCGGGTCTCCGGCGTGATCACCGCGGAGATGAGGATGACGC
This sequence comes from Arthrobacter sp. P1_A5, assembly GCF_056406825.1. NCBI lineage: Bacteria > Bacillati > Actinomycetota > Actinomycetes > Micrococcales > Micrococcaceae > Arthrobacter > Arthrobacter sp. P1_A5. Next base: position 4,615 of record NZ_JBFTZL010000011.1, read on the forward strand.
CGGCGGCCCGGTAGGTGCGCAGGGTCCGGAGGTAGCCGGCGATGTAGGCGGACTTGGCGCCGGTGCGGCCCAGCATCACGGCGTAGCCGCGCTCCTGGGCTTCCTCCTCCACACCCTGCATAACCTGCGAGGCGAGGGCGTCGGAGACTATGGGAGCGAGGAGCCCGATCACGGACGTCTGCCGGGTCTTCAGGCCGCGGGCGAGGTGGTCAGTTTCGTAGCTCAGGCTCTTGACCCCTGTTTCGACGCGCTCCCGTGTTTCGTCGGAATAGCCGACGGGCCCGTTGACGACCCGGGAGACGGTGGCAGGGGAGACGCCGGCGTGCTTGGCGACATCGCGGATGGTGACCACTGCTCATCCTCCCTCAGGGTGCCTTTGGTATCTGCTGCGCCGGTTACGTAATCGGTTTCGGAAAACGGTTTACGTAAACGGTTTCGTTAGGTGCAGGAACAACACTAAGGCGTGGGTGGGGGATCGCGTTGCGTTTCGTAAACGAAGGGGAAACGCGGTCCAGGTGGCGGAGACCGACAGGCATATCCGGCTCCGGCAACGGCGGTTCGCCCCTAAGACAGCGGTAGCTTCCCTAAGCCACCAACCCGGCTTTTCGCGATTACGACCTCCGTCGTCTCGCCTAGTTCCTCCTCGGACTCACCCCGACTGGCGGCAAGGGTGCGGGGTGTTTTGTTATCGTGTCCGATCGTGAGGATTCGGTTCGGACCCGGGGCGACACCGCCGTTGAAAATGAAGACGTCAACGCTGGCTGTCGGCGCGACAAGGGCGCAGGTATTGCTCAGTGGGCGAAGTGCGGCTGAACGAATTGCCCCTGTTGGTTCCTCAACGCTCGCCCTGTTCAAGAGACGACTCCAGAGCTCTTGCTTCTGCTTCAGCCTCATATTCGGCGTAAGTCTCAAGGTCGTAGTCGTCCATGGTTTCAAAGCTAAGATCTATTTCCGGAAAGATAACCCTAAGCTTTGTGGCGATACTGATAGCGACGTCAGTGGAAATCGATCGCTCGGTCTTAATGACGGCGCGATATCCTTGATGATACTCGTTCGATCGGTACCCAAAGTTATCACCGATAGCCTCTGCCGCGATTTTCGAGATGATGTTGTAGTCAGCTTCATGGAAACGCTTCATTGGTTTAGATGCGTTGTGATCCTGAGTTCGCTTTGCAATRTCACGGACGGTCTCCAGAACCTCTGCAACCATAGCGCCTTCACTCCTGGGCTCGGGCTCTCCCGGAGGTGACTTCTTGGCTGCCTCTTCCATCGGACTGCCCAGCTGTTCCCACCACATGTCCGAAACTAGATCAAGATCGGGCTTATCCCTCTTAATCTCGGAAACGTCGTTCAACGAGGTCGCGATCTTCTTAAAGCCAGCAGCGCCGAGCATGACCATATTCAGAGACGCGGCCGGCTGGCCAATCTCTTGAGTGCCACTAAATCCGATCAACAGTGGAATCACCCGGCTGTCGCCGTCTTTGACCTCTTTGGAGAGGGCGCCCATCTCATAGTTTATCCACTTGGCATCCTGGTTTTCAGGGGTCATGCAAATGATGCCCACCGTGGTGTTCGCCAGTTCCCTCTTGATACGCTCCGACCAGTTCGTGCCGGCCTTGATGTCCTGATCACTCATGAAGACCTCAGTACCTTGGAATACCTGCGACACCCACTGTTTTACGAGCCCCGCAACTTCTTTGCTGCGACTGCCGGACCAGCTAACAAAGACCTTCAAAACTTCTCCCCAAGTCGGCGTGATTGCTCACGTAACAGTATCAATGCAACAGCTCATTCCGGCTGGTTGGGTTCATGGCAGAACCAATCTCGTGATCGAAGGTGCAGGCCAGCTCGCCCAGTATTCAAGGCTCCCCCTCCTGTGGTTCGTGTTCAGTGTCGACCAGGAGCGTCTCCCGGCTCCGGCGGGGGGTGGCGTAAAGTCGGCCCCCGGTGCGTCACAACGCCGCAGCGGTTCAAATCGAGGCGCGCCTCGAGTCGAAGCGCGCCTCGAGCGCCCGCAGGGGCCGTTCTCCGCCCACACTTCATCAGGCAGATCGTAGAGGGCAGGCGGACAACGCCCTGAACACTTCGTTCGGGGTCAAAGGTCAAGTGGCCGGATAGTCGCATATCTGGAGCCGTCTACATCTGCGATCCATCCGGATTAGAAATATTTCCGCGGAACGGCATCGCTGAGGTGATCAAGGCTAGTTGGCATTGGAATCCCCATGTAGTTACAGAGATCCTGTAGACACGATCCAACCTGAAGACGCCCAAGCAAAAGAACGGAAACCTGGGCCCGGTCGAGTGCAATTGTAGTCGGAGTTCCCGCCCCTTGCGCGACCAGTGCGCTCAGTATGGCGTTACACGATTGGACTATGCCGTCGAGGTCCTTCCGTGCCCTCATGTCGCCAGAAAAATGAGCGTGGAGTGAAGTGGCCAATTTCTTTAGCTCTAGAAATGAGTCAGCCACCCATTGCATCACCTCGGCCCCGGGGTCATCCCGGAGCGCACGCATCCCCGCGCAGTGATCGGCAAGGGTCTGAACCTGGGCTGCTTTGGCTGTTTGCCCCTTCAACTTGTGGGCTAGTCGAAAATTGCCGGTGAGCGCCTCGCGGATGAGCTCATGATGAGCGGTCCGCCACCCTTGCAGCAAAGCGACTGAATGGTTCTTGCCACCATTCTTATCAATTAAACCGTGGCAGTTACGGCAAAGAAAAAGCGCATTATCGATAAGTGCTCGATATTGGTTATCCTTGTCCTCCTCCCATCTCGCCGTATTCTTGCGAGCATCAGAAATATGAGCTACCTCGCCAATGTAAGTCTTTCCGAGAGCGTATGGGTCAAGTGTTCCAGTGCAGAGTCTCAAGCATGCGGGATTGCTGCATATGTATCCAGCCATCTCTTTGGCCAGCTGTTTAGTTGAGTCGCTAAAATCCGGGTTCACCAAGGTTCCTAAGCTTCAGTTTTTTACCGCAAGTGGAGGATGAAAAGGCCAAGCGGCTCCACGTCAAATTTGAGAGGACTCTAAATACTCATCTTGAGTTAGGTGCTCAAACTCTTCCTCGGTCCGAAACTCAGTATTTAGAACCGGCTTCCCCATGGCCGCTTCAATCAAGTGAAGGAGTCGCACTCGCCGATTTTCGAAAAACCCGGGGAAGTCATCGTCAAGAAGATAGGAAACGTCTATGTGATGCGCTGTCAGTGATAATTGGATGTCTGCTTGGGTGATTTGCGCACGACTGGCTAATTCTTCGACATACCTACTTGGCGCCTTTGCCGAAATGAATCGGTTTGTGACACTTGAAATTGGTGTTTTGTTCACGATACTTTGAATAAGAGAGCTTTCGATCTTCTGACTTTCGCACCACTTCTGTGGAAAGATGTGGTGAATATCGATGGCAAAATCTTGGTACGTGCCTTGATTTATAGTCTGGTTGTAGACCCAGTCCTTTACGTCGCCGCGCATGGTGAGGGCGTAGATTCCCTTGTAGGCCGCCGAGTTCCGTGTCCTGAGCGTCAGAAGTCGGTCGGGATTGAAAGATGCGCCAGCGACTGTTCCTGGCTCACTGCCGCCGCGCACCCATGCCTCGACTTCTTCAAGGTCGCGGGCGAACCTAGTCTCCACTGCGCCACCATATAGCTCTCCCAGAACTCCGCTCCAGTACCAGCGAATGAGCAACCGGGCGATGCCCTGCAAGTCTGCCTCGCTTCCTAGTGCTACTCGTATCGCAGCCAATGGAACCAGCTGTGTGCGATAAGGCAAGTCCTGGTGCCTGAAGATGAATTGATTGTTGATGAACTGGCCCGCCCAAACAAAGGCATCAGTCAGCCGGTCTGCCCATTCGATGTAGTCCTCAAGTGAGAGCTTCAGGATGTCTTTTCTTTTGCACGTGATTCCCGGGAGCTTATCGGTGTCGCCCGGGTGATTCAGGCGCCGCTTGCGACTTGCAAGCAGGCTGATGCCCTGGAGGAAGTCTGTGTTTTCCACTCCGGACAAGACCGGTCGAAGTCCGGCCATCTTCTTCTTGCGGGCGGTCCAGTCATCGTTGAGTCGGAAGTCGGCGCTCCCCGCTGCAAAGGTTGCTGTCAGAAGTTCAAACACGTTGAGAGCCACACCGCCAGTGTTGACCTTCTCGAACACGGTGCACACGGCTTCGCGTTTCGTTGAGTTCGACAGCTCGATCACGGGCACCTTGTATTCAGAAAGCTGTTTGAGAGGCCCGTCGAAGAACTCGTCGAGTAGATCGCCTGAGTCGGGATGCCCACTGTCGAATTTACGGCTATATTTCCGGATGTACGGCGTATCGAAAATTCTGTTGAGCGGAAATACTCCAGCGGCTATTTCTTTGTTCAGGTCAGAGTAGTCCGCAACAATGTCGCGGTCGAAGTTGGTGCGGACCACGCGATCTTCCTTAACGAAAAAGATCGCTTCATCTTCCATGTCCAAGTCTGGATCCAGCGACTCCTTCACTCGAATGTAGAAGTACCCCCTCATCACTTTTCCGCGCGGATCGCAGGAGTCGACCGGATCCCGACTGAACAGGGACTGATATAGGGACGTCAGTCGCTGTTGGCCGTCCAGGAGGAGGAAGTCTGGTTCAGTGCCTGAGGCCCTTGCGCCTGAGAGGGGGCGCACGGCGAAGTTGACCTCATCTGACCCGGTCACCAGCGTCATGACCACACCAACGGGGAATCCCTTTGCAATGCTGGCGAGGAGACTCTGGATTCGATCGACCTCCCACTTCCAGGGCCGCTGAAAGTCAGGGAGCTGAATCTTGCCAGTGTCAATGTCCTTGAGTAGCGCCTCAAGGTCCCGGATAGGGCTATCAAACGACATTGGGTGCTTTTCTTGTCTCAGCCAGCGACTGTGCTCTAAGCACAGTACGCGGCGGTATGTATTTCGGCCCGCAGACGCGACGCGGGCGGCGGGGGATTTGCAAGCTCAGAAAACGTCGCGCTTTCTCGCAGACTTTGCCTCGGCTTGTGAGGTTGCATTTCGACGTGTTGAGCACCTGGTCCGCTCTTCCCGCGTCGCGTGCACCTTTGAGCATCCGGGGTGCTCGTATCCGCCAGCACGTGGTGCCGCCGTCGCGCGCGCGTGGTCCCGGCCCGAGCTGGTCTCAGACTGGGCTGCGGCATGCCTTCGGACGTTGCATTGGGACCGGGCATCTTTCGACTCGTGCACTATATTGCAGCCGTCATGGATATACATTCGATCCGAGCGGCGGCTTTGTCGGATTCTTCGCGGTTTAGAGTTCGTGCTTTCCATTGCCGCGACGGCCGGCTCTGGCTGTGACGTCAGGGCCGGTGGCACCGGAGGTTCTCGATCGCGGCTAGTCGAACGTGGTTGATCGCCGCCCCACAGAAAGTCGAGTTTCTTGAACGCCAGATCCTCACCGAACTCCCCAAAAGTGTCGGTGAAGTTCACGACCAAGCACTCTTCACTGCCTCCGTTGGCTGGCCCTCGTAGGCCCCGACCGACCATTTGCAGATAGGAATTAGGACTGAATGTTGGTCTGCCAACGTAGAGGGCGCGGACGTTGGGTGCATCAAAGCCGCGCGTGAGCAGATCGCAGTTCACCAGGACGCGAGTTTCGCCGCGGCGAAACTTCTCAACCTCCCTTCGGCGAACGGCCGGCGAAGACTCACCGCTCAACGCAACGGCCGATATGCCTCGAATTAGTAGCAGCGCGGCGAGGATTCGGGCCGATTGAACTGACGGAGTGAAGACTAACGCTGGCCACTCGTCGGGCAGCCCAACGATGTGTTCCAGAAGTGTCCGCATTCTGTTCTGATCCTGCGCGATACGACTCATCACGCTTTGAGGGATAAGGCCCTGTGATTTCAATCGGCTCAGTTCGTCGCCCAGCAATTCCACCCGGGACCCGGGAAGGATCTCGTGGATGACGGTCGACAATATTCCTCTCGATTGCAACTCCGCCAGGGGATCCGCCGCCCTCATGGCGAGCTTCCGGTGCCCAAAGAAGGCCGCCAGCTCGAAAGTTGCAGCCATGTTGTTTCCTCTAAAAGGCGTAGCTGTAAGACCTAATAGTGGCTGGGCGCACTCGTTCTCGTTGATGCCCAGCGCTCTTAGGAATACGTCGTAGTTCTTACCCATAGCTAAATGGGCCTCATCAACGATGACCAGGGATATCTCTCGTCGAAGCCACCGGCTGTAGCCCTCTCCGATTTGTTTGGCCAGCTTCGCGTCGGTCGCTATGACAATGCGGGATCCGCCCCCGGGGTCCTCGCCGAGATCGTTGACTCCCCAAAATCTGTGGATGTCCAAACGACGATCGTCACCAAGAGCCCTCCACAGTGACTCGAACGTTTGCAGTGCTTGCTCACACAGCTCATCAGATTGAGCAACCCAAAGTACCGCCGAGTTGATGTCGTGGGAGTTGATCATTTCGACGACGGCCTGGGCGGCCGTTCGAGTCTTGCCCGCGCCAGTGGGAAGGTGGAGCATACCCCTTCCATTGGACGCCACCAAGGCCTTGACCTCGTCGACCAGTTCGCGCTGGTAGTCATGAAGCGGTTCGATTTTGGTAAAGCCTGGAACGGAGATACGGGGTTCCCGCGGTTTGCCGGGCTCGCCAGCAAATTCCACAGGGAAACCGAGGTCGAGGACAAATCGCCGTGCCGTTGTGCTTCCGCTCCACCTATAGGGAGTCTCAAATCCAAGGGACGCGAGCTCGTTCGACAACTCCTCCAAGGCCGACTCTGCGAAGACGCTGCTGAATAGCTGAGGAATGCGCGACTCGCCTTCCGGGTCTGATGCCTCGATGAGATCGATGAGCCCCGCGGGCAGCATTCTCTTCATAGCTTCAATTGAAACGAGTGCGTTCAGCTTGGACGGGATGTCATCGACTTCTCTGCACCGGCGCCTGCGGCGTTCGGCTTCGATGCTCAACGACGACTGGAGTATGCCTTCCTGACTTCGCGCGTCCAGGTCAAGGTTCGTGGCACTAATGAGTCGCCGCAAAATTTCCGAGTCTGATAGATCTTCGGAAACGAAGAGGACATCGCTGTCCAGCGCTGAGTCCGCAGAGACTGACCGGGTGCCGGTTTTCGATTGCCACGAAAATTGTATTGTCTTGCATTGCACCAAACTGACTGACTTCAGGGCGTCCCGAGTCCTGGGATGAGTCCGAAGCCTGCCGAAGCGGTCGAAGACCGCCTCTGGTATGCCCGCGCCCTCTGTGAGGACTGTGAGTGCGAGACCCGCTCGAAGATCAGCAAACGCCTTGTGTCTGATCAGATCCTCGTGGTCTTGACTACGGTGGCAAGCGACAAATGGAACGCCAATTCCAGCCACTAGTTCCGCTTCTGCTTGAGAACGCACGACGAGGACTGTTTGATCACTGAGGCTCGTCGAACTGCGAGCTATTAACGCGGCAATATCGTAGTCGTCGATTTGGTTGCCTAGCGAACGGCATGCTGCCGCGAGGAATTCACCGAAAACCCACGCGTCGGATTCAACGGTCGTTCGAGCGAGGCTCTCACCGAACAAATCGGGCGGTACCTCGTTGAGGTCAGAAGGCATGGAGCTGGTGGAGAATTCCGGCTCCGTGGCGACCGGAAGAAGCGCCCCGTATCGCATCAAAGTATTAGCGACCGAACCCGTAAGCGGGCGTTCCCCCCACGTTGTTCGAGCCGAGCCGTACTTGCTGACAGCCCAAAGATGGGGCGCCTCGACAACTACGGACTTCGCACCGATCTCGTTGCGCGAGAAGTATGGTAAATAATGCCATACGTCCTTGGCCGAAATTGTTAGGAGGCTCCGCGTCCACCGTGCCAAGGATTCCCAGTCTTGTTCGTTTCTAAACGCGGTCAGCGGCCAAAGCGGCCCTACGGCCTCTTCTTGATCGAACTCCAGATATGGGCTTCTGCTTTTGTGTTGCTCCTCATACAGCCTGTCTGCAAGCTGGCGATATTCATCGAACACAATGTCGTCTGTGAGACGTTGGATGTCGATGATGCCCGGGCTCTCGGCGATGCCAATCCGTGGCAGTAACGACCCCCATTCCGCGGCAAAATGCGTTTCTACGGTAATGGAAACATTTCGGGGCGAAACCAGACCCGGTGCGATCACTCTCTTGGGAATCCGCCACGTTCCGTCGCCAGCAGGAACGCGTAGATCTGGGCGGATGCCCCAGTGCTCTGAGAGAGCCGTCACTGATTCTTCCTTTGGAAGCTGGCTGGCTGTTTGCCAGAAAGCGTTCCACTCCTTGTGCGTCCACGACCTTTTATTCCGTGCCAGCAGGAGGCCGAGCTGCCGCTGAATCGTGAGACGCTGGAAACCGAGAGTTCCGAGCGAATCTATCGCTCCGGGTAAGGCCAAGAAATCAGCATGGACACGGTGGACGCCTGACAGGGCCTCCGGCAGCTCGGCCGCAATAAAGACGTTGTCAGTGGAATCGGCTTTTGACAGCCGCCCGTCCGACGCCGGAACTGCGAGGACCTTGGATCCCTGGGACACCAACTTCTCGTCAGCAAAAGTAGTCAGAAGCAAAAGTACATCAAGGCAGGATTGGTGATCAGATCGCCGCACCATCAGGTCCAGCCACTCGGAAAGCCGTGTTTCGTTCTGCTGTTTGGCGCCGAAGCCTCGCACCAGGCCGCGGAGACGAGCGCGGCGAGTGTCATTGCGGTAGCAGGTCCAATGTGCGCAAGAGTCCGGTGTGTGCCGGCTGGCGGACCACGATTTCACGTGGTCTTCTGTCAGCTTCAAGTCCAAATTCGGTAGTCGGATACTCCCTGGCCTCTGCATGTGCCCCCTACAATCAGGCACGCAGGGATAGTCCTTGGCGATAGCTCGGATGTGCCGGGACAGCTCCCGGTCATAGTGGAATGTTGTGTCCGCCGGTTCCACTGGTAGGTACTCAAGTGACCGACCCGGATCCTCGGCTGTCCCCAAGAAAGAGAGCGTTTCAAGAACGAGCTCCGCGAAGGCCGAAATGATCTCGTCATTGAACTTGCTAACAAGAAGGCCGGTGCGGTCGTCGCTGATGTGCCACGGCGCACTGAGGATTCCTCGAGCGGTGGTCTGATCCTTGAGCGGAAACACGGCAGAGAAATGGCCGCGGCTGGTTGTCTCTTCCGGAGCAGCGTATGACAGGAGAATCTTCGGGCGCGCGATCGCTTTGGGAACGGTTGCCAGCGCCTCCTTAGACGGGTAAATGACTTTGGAGTGAACACGCCAGCGCGAATGCTGGTGATCATTGCGGCTGATAGTGGCCCACCCGTCAGCGCCAGTTGCCACCGCCAACACTTGCTCTGACTGTTCAAGCGCGGTGCGTCGGGTGACTGTAAGCGTGCGGACCATTGGCATAAACAAGAGGATGTTTGGCTCGAGTGCCGCGATGCCCTTTTCCGCCAGCTCGGGGCCAGCCTCCAATGGGAGTCTGATAATCGTAGAAGCCCAGTCAGCGAGTTGGGCAAGGTCAGGATCGTTTTCAAAGGCCAACATAGGATCCAAGGCCCATCCCAAGCGGAGCAAAGGGATGCGCTCGTCGTGGAGCCCAGTCGCGCCGAGTCGCTGCTTTGAGATTTCTCGGTCGAACGAGAAACTGACGGACCGGCTGATGACTTCCGGTTTGCTTGTCACTGCCAAAACGGACTTGAACCCTAAACCGAACCGCCCAAGGTCGTCATTACTCTTGCCGCTCATGTGGGAGTTCAGGATTGCGATCATTCCGTCTTCGTTGAGCGCATCGCCGTCGTTGGCGCAATAGAGATAGTTGTCGGTGAGAAGTAACTGAAGCCGCCCAGCTGAAGGCCCAGACATGGCATCGGCTGAATTCTGTATGAGTTCTGGAATGAGCCGTTGCCCATAGCTTCCGGCGCGGTAACCGTCCTCTTCATTGAAATGCTCCAGAAGTAACTTGGGTTTGGCGGCGTACGAGTTAATAGTTTCACTCTGCTCGCGTTCAAGCGACTCCCGAAGTTCGGGACTGCCGGCCCAATCAACAGCAAAGCGGGTCGCGACTTCGGATTCTGTCATTTCGGACATATGGCTTCCATTCCCCCTGAACGGCTAGCAACCGCGTTGGGCCAGACTATATAGTGCCGGGCTTCGCTGCGGGTAGCGCTGCTCAGATTGGGAGCTCCTGCCACTGTGCAACATCCGCTTTGGCTGCGACGTCGTAACCACCCTGAACCGGTGCCCAGTACATAATGGCTTGGGGGCCTTTCGTCGCGAGGTTGCAGCAAGCTGGCAAGTTCGACAAAGCTCCCGCTGGGGATCCACGAAGTACAGGAGCAAGGTCTTGACAGTTACAGCCACACACCGGGAACTCAACGTCGCACCCGGTTCGGTGGTCCGCGTCCGTGACGAGGACTGGCTCGTTGCCAGCGTCGAGAAATCCGTAGACGGCACCCTGATAAGGGTCCAGGGCCTCAGCGAGCTTGTTCGGGACACCACGGCCGCCTTTTACTCCGCGCTGGACACCATTGAAGTCGTGGACCCGGCCAAGTCCAAGGTCGTGGCCGATGACACCCCCAACTACCGCCGGGCCCGCCTTTTTCTGGAGACCACGCTTCGCAAGACGCCGACACCCCAGTCGGCGGAGTACCTGACTGTTTCCACCCGCATGCTGTCGCGAAACCTCAAGTACCAGCAGATCGCCGTCGCGAAGGCTCTGGACACCAAGAACATCCGCCCGCGCATCCTGATCGCCGACGCCGTGGGCCTCGGTAAGACCCTCGAGATCGGCATGATCCTCAGCGAGCTGGTCAAACGCGGCCGCGGCGAACGTATCCTCATCGTCACCCCGCGCCACGTGCTGGAGCAGATGCAGCACGAGCTCTGGTGCCGCTTCGCACTGCCATTCGTCCGCCTCGACTCCGCCGGCATCCAGAAGATCCGGCAGAAGCTCCCGGCCACCCGGAATCCCTTCACCTACTACAAGCGCGCCATCATCTCCATGGATACGCTGAAAAGCCCCCGCTACCGGGCCCAGCTCGGCAAACTGCACTGGGACGCGGTGGTCATCGACGAGGCCCACAACGTCACCAACACCCAGGCCATGAACAACGAACTCGCCCGGGTGCTCGCCCCGAACACCGAGGCGCTCATCCTGGCCTCCGCCACCCCGCACAACGGACGCAACGAGTCGTTCGCCGAGATTCTGCGGCTCCTGGACCCCACGGCCGTCCGTCCGGACGGCACCTTCGACCCCAAGCACGTGGAGAACCTCATCATCCGCCGACACCGGCACAGCCCCGAAGTCGCCCAGGAAGTCGGCGCGGACTGGGCCGAGCGGGAGGAACCCGACAACAGGCTCGTGTCCGCCTCCCCGGCGGAAAACGCCATCGCCGAGGAGCTCTCCGACGTCTGGCTCTACCCCGACGGCAAGCCGGCACCCTATTCGGGCCAGAACGGCGCGCTTTTTTCCTGGACCCTTGCCAAGGCGTTCCTCTCCAGCCCTGCTGCACTTCTCGAAACGGTCACCGAGCGCCTGAGGAAGCTCGACGCCGATTCCCCCTCCGAGGCCAAGGAAACCGAAGCCCTAAAACGCCTCAGCAAGCTCGCCGGGTCCGCTAACGACGGTGAATCCGCCAAGTACACCGAGCTCGTCAGTTATCTGAAGAAGATCGGCGTCGGCAAGGGGTCCTCGATGCGGGCGGTGGTCTTCGCCGAGCGCGTCGCCACGCTCAAATGGCTGCAGGAGTCGCTGCCGAAGGCCCTCGGCCTCAAGCCGGAGAACGTCGGCCTCCTGCACGGTGGCCTCAGCGACGTCGAACAGCAAAGCATCGTGGATCAGTTCAAGCGCGGTAACAGCCCGCTGCGCGTCCTGGTCACCGGCGACGTCGCGTCCGAAGGTGTGAACCTCCACGCCGAATGCCACCACCTGATCCACTTCGACATTCCCTGGAGCCTCATCCGTATTGAGCAGCGGAACGGCCGCATCGACCGGTTCGGCCAGCGTCAGAAACCGCAGATCACCACCTTGCTCCTGAACCCACACAACACACGGTTCTCCGGCGACATCAAGGTTCTGACGCGCCTGATGGAACGCGAGTACGAGGCCCACACGGTCCTCAATGACGTCGCCTCCCTGATGGGGCAGTACAGCGTCAAGCAAGAGGAAGACGCCATACGCGACGTTCTGCTAGGTAAGAAGGACTTCGAGGACGTTGTCGGAGAGCCCGACGCCGATCCGGACTCGGGCGATCTCTGGGACTTCCTCGACTTCGAGGCCCTGAAAGACGACGGGGAGATCGCGACCATCCCGGTCGAGAAACCGCTTGGGCTCTACTCCACGGACCTGGACTTCCTGGACGAGGCCCTCAACGAGGCCTTCGGTGATCCGCACAAGGTTCTCGGCTGGACCGTCCACGCCAGCCATGGCCTCGCCGAACTCAAGCCGCCCGTCGACCTACAGTACCGCCTCGGCTATCTCCCGCAGGACTACCTGTCCGAGAGGCGCGTCACCGAGCGCCTCAAACTCGCCACGACAGCCGACGCCGGCACCCGGGAACYGAACCGCGCCCGCGAATCTGACGACATGAGCTGGCCCGAGGCCCACTACCTCGGCCCGCTCCACCCCGTTCTGGACTGGGCCAGCGACAGGGCCCTGTCCTCGATGTCCCGCAGCGAAGTCCTCGTGGTCCGCGGCGATGTGGATGCCACCCAGATCCTGCTGATGGGGACGTTGATGAACCGCCGCGGTCAGGTGGTCTCCAAAGCCTTCATCGCGGTGGACTTCCCCGACCCCGCCAACCCGACGTTCTGTCTCTCCGAACCCCTCGAAGATCTGGGCGAGCACCTGCGCAGCGTCGGAGTCGACGCCAAGGCCACCAACCCCGGACCGGTCACGGTGAACGGGCTGCAGGCCCTGCTGCCGCAGGCGGTGGAGAGCGCCCGGCAGACCATGCAGCTGACCTTTGAAGCAGCCGCTAACTCTGCCAACCAGCGCCTGCAGGCCTGGAAGGACCGCGCCACGGGCTGGACCCAGCTGTCCTTCGACTTCGCGCAGCGGGCGGAAGTGAAAAAGCAACGCGAGCGTGTCAGCGAGGAGCAGCGCATCGCGGAGTCGCTCGCCCCGGCCCAACGCCTGGTCCGTTCCCTCCTGATCGTCGTTCCACGCGCAACCCCTGTCGCTGTCCCGGAAGGTGCTGACCAGTAATGCCGTCCTTTGATTCAATCGTTGTAGGCGAAGACTGGATTAGCGAACACTTCTTCACCACGGACTCCACTAAGGAATCCTTCCAGGCCGAGGTCGTCAAACTCCGCAAAAACTGGGACGAGGAAGGCAGGCAAGGGCACTCCACTACTCCGACCCGCTTCGCCGAGGTCCGCGGACGCCTTCAGATCCTGCTCGCCGGGCTGTCAGAAGACCCGGCGGGTGCGTCCGAGGCCTACGCACTCCTGCGCGGCGCCCTCGGTTTTAAGGGCACGACGGCGGCCGCCACCTTCGAGCGAAGCGGCACCGAAACGCTCGTCCCCGAAGTGTGGACTACGGAGAGCTCCGAAGTCCTGTTCGTCGAGGCCGCCCCGGCGGACGCCCTGGAAGACGTGCTGTCCACTGTGCTACCGCTTGGGCGGGTTCTGGTGGACGGCAAAGAGCCGTCCCCGGCACTGACGGTGGCGAAAGCCGTGTCCGAGGCCTACCTTTCGGACAAGGCCCCGAAGTTTGTGGTGATCATGGCTGGCCGCTGGCTGGTGCTGACCGAGCAGGAACGCTGGGCTGAGGGCCGCTACCTGGCCGCGGATGCGCTCCTGGTCGCGGACCGCAACGACACCAAGAAGAACGCCGAGACGGACCGTTTCCTGGCGATCTTCGGCCGCGACTCCCTTATGCCGACGCCGGACGGCTCCATCTGGTGGGACGGTGTCCTCGAGGCCTCCGTCAAACATACTGTGGGCGTCTCCCAGGACCTTCGCGAAGGCATCCGGCGCTCCATCGAAATCATCGCCAACGATGTCCTGGACCGCCGCCGCGCAGCAGGTCTGGCCCTCGAAGACGTGGACGGGCAGGTCCTGGCCCGCCAGTCTTTACGGTTCCTCTACCGGATCCTCTTCCTGCTCTACGCGGAGGCCTCCCCGGAGATGGGCGTCCTCCCGGTCGGTGCCGGCGAATACAACGAGGGCTACGGCCTGGACCGGCTGCGGGAACTGACCCTGGTCAACATCCAATCTCCGGAGTCCCGTCGTGGCACCCACATCTACGAATCGCTCGCGCAGCTCTTTCACCTGGTGGACAACGGGCACGCTCCGGCGGGGGCAAACCCCTCCGATGATGCCTCCGGCGAGAACGAAGGCCTGGTCTTTCAGCCGCTCAAGGCCGACCTCTTCCATGATGCCGCGACGTCGCTCATCAACGGCACCAAGCTAAGTAACGCAGAGCTGCAGCGAGTCCTCCAGCACCTATTGCTGAGCAAGGAAGCCAAGGGCAAGGACCGGGGTTTCATTTCCTACGCGGAACTGGGCATCAACCAGCTCGGGGCCGTCTATGAGGGCCTGATGTCCTACACGGGGTTCATCGCCGCTGAGTCCCTGCACGAGGTGGCCAAGGACGGGAACCCGGAAAAAGGTTCCTGGGTGGTCCCGGTGGACCGGTCCGAGTCCATTGACGCCAAACACTTCGTGGTGGAGGAGGACGAACGGACAGGGGAGCGGCGCCCGGTGCTGCACCCTGCAGGTTCGTTCGTTTTCCGGCTCGCCGGCCGCGAACGCCAGCAGTCGGCCTCCTATTACACCCCCGAGGTGCTGACCAAGTTCGTGGTGTCGCAGGCGCTCGAAGAGCTGCTGGACCAGAACGAGCAGAAGACCGCGGCAGACGACATCCTGAACCTGACCGTCTGCGAGCCGGCCCTGGGGTCCGGCGCGTTCGCCTTGGAAGCCGTCCGCCAGCTCGCGGACGAATACCTGAAGCGCAAGCAGGATGAGCTGGACGTCCGGATCCCCGCGGATGAATATCCGCAGGAGATTCAGAAGGTCAAGGCCCAGATCACCCTGCACCAGGTCCACGGCGTGGACCTGAATTCGACGGCGGTGGAACTCGCCGAGGTCTCCCTCTGGCTGGACACGATGGTGAAGGACCTGCAGGCGCCGTGGTTCGGGCTGCGTCTGCGCCGGGGCAATTCGCTGATCGGCGCCCGCCGGGCCACGTATTCGCGGCAGTCCGTGAATGACAAATCGTGGCTTAAGAGCGCCCCGCAGGATGCGCCCCTGACCGGGCTCGTCGAGGCYATGACTGGTGAGACGGACGATCCCAACGTGGTGGGCCGTATCCACCATTTCCTGCTCCCGGCCGAGGGCTGGGGCGCGGCCGCCGACGCCAAGGAAGTCAAGGACCTGGCAGGGGAGGCACAGCAGCAGCTCAAGGCGTGGCGTACCAAGATCAAGTCCAAGCCCAGCAAGAACCAGGTCGACCGGATGATGAGCCTCGGCCGCCGGGTTGAATCGCTGTGGAAGCTCACGCTGCGCCGTCTGCAGGTAGCCGAGTCGGAGGCCCGCAGGCACATCGACTACTTCGGAAAGCAGTCCTCGGCTGTTGAGCATGGCGAGGCAGGCACTCGGACCCAGGCCGTCACCCGCGAACAGATTGAGCAGACTCTCAACGACCAGAACGGCGCCTACCAGCGACTCCGCCGGGTGATGGATGCCTGGAACGCGCTGTGGTTCTGGCCGCTGACCGAGCGCGCGACCGGCGGGGCGACACCGCCGGCACTCGACGAATGGCTGGCAGCGCTGGAAGCGATTCTTGGCCTGCAGGGCAAGGAATCGAAGATGGCAGGGCAGCAGACCTTTGGTGCGGCATCGACATGGGAAGAACTTAACGACGCCGAACGGGCCGACCTTGCGTTTGCCCTGGTGTCCGACATCGAGGTCGCCAAGAAGCAACATGCATGGCTGCAGGTGTGCGAGAACATCGCCGCCGACCAGGGCTTCTTTCACTGGGAGCTGGACTTCGCTTCGGTGTTTGGACGCGGAGGATTCGATCTTCAGGTGGGTAACCCGCCGTGGGTTCGTCCGGACTGGGACGAGAATGCCGTCTATGCGGAGTTCGATCCATGGTGGCAGCTGAACGACAAACAGACCCAAGTGCAAAAAGCCGAAAAGCAGCGCCTAGCCAAGGTGGATCTTACTCAGGTTGACTTCATGTGTTCCCAAGCTGCCGGGATCGTGGCAGTTCGTGAGTTCCTGACTTCGCCGGCGTGCTACCCGATCGTGGCTGGCCTCCGTCCGGATCTTTATCGCTCCTTCATGGAGAGGACGTGGGCGTCCGCATCGAACACCGGAGTAATTGCTCTTGTTCACCCCGAATCGCATTTCACTGAAAAGAAAGCCGCACACCTTAGGGCAGAGACGTACCGCCGTCTCCGAAGGCATTGGCAGTTCATCAATGAATTGAAGTTGTTTGAAATTCATAATCTTGTCGTGTACGGCGTCCATGTCTATGGTCCTTGGCAGCAATCGCCACAGTTCACCATGGCAGCTTCGCTTTACCATCCCGACACCGTCGTGCGCTCATTAGTGCACGACGGTTCGGGAGAAATCCCTGGATTGAAGGACGGTAACGGTAAATGGGACCAGCGTCCCCATCTTGAGCGAATAGTTGACGTTGACGAATCCGTACTCCAGATTTGGGCGAGCATCTTGGACGAGCCCGGCACGCCGGCATCGAATGCAAGAATGGCGTATCCCGTTAATCGAACCAGCTCAATTGTCCTAGAAAAACTCAGTAAGGCGCCCCGAGTGCGTGAGCTGGGTCTCCAATACTCATCTGGCTGGAACGAGACGACAGACAGGAAGAAGGGGTACTTCGAGGTCGGCTCACGTGTAAACGCGTCATGGGAGGACGTTATCCTTCAGGGGCCTCACTTCACCGTCGCAAACCCTTTTGCTAAGCTGCCGAATCCGACCATGAAGAGCAACAAGGACTGGACCGAGGTTGATCTCGAAACTCTCCCATCTGAGTTTGTTCCGAGAACTAGTTACCAGCCAGTGGCAGACCACGCGAGCTACACATCGGATTACGGGAATTGGAGCCTGCCTGATGGGACGCTCGTTTCGGTTCGCAGTCAGTTCCGCGTGGCTTGGCGCCGGATGGCGGCTGTCACAGGACGGAGGACTCTACATCCGTCTCTTATCCCGCCAGGAGCCGCCCACGTGCACCCGGTTTATTCGGCAGGTCTATTCCCTAGCCCTGCGACGCTCCTTGGCCAGATTGGGTATTTGTCGTCACTGCCGCTTGACTTCATGGTGAAATCTTCCGGCTCTAGTGAGATTCAGTTCGCACTGATGGATCAGCTTCCTAGCTTCCAGCCGGGTACGGCTCTTGCCGACTCCATCGTTGAGACGGCTGCTCGGCTGACCTGCCTCACCCAGGCCTACTCCAGTGTCTGGGAGGCAACAATCGGATCGCCTTGGACTTTTGAATCGCCGCTCCGAAAGTCTGCGGAACGGCGCCACGCCGAGATTGAGCTAGATGCAATCGTTGCCATTGAAATGGGCATGACGGCGGATGAACTGTGCACGATTTATAGAACCCAGTTTGCGGTCCTCCGCGACTTCGAAAGAAATGACCTCTTTGACGCCAGCGGCCGCAAGGTTCCCGGCGACATGAACCGGCTATATCGCAAGGCAGGCGAGAATCTTACCGTTCAGGAACGCACCTGGACGCACCCGCAGAGCGGCGTCGAGTACGTCTTTGAGTTTCCATTCCAGAGTTTCGACCGTGAGGAAGACATGCGGAAGGCCTACGCTCACTTTTCCAGCATGCTGGAGGAAAAGTCCTGATGACGGAGCTTCTGCCCACCACCCAGGCCGGGGACCTTCGCCGCGGGCTCTCCGACTACCTCGCCACCACGTTTGCGCTCACGGATGGAAATGCACAGTCCGCCATCAAGGAGTTTCTAGCCGATCCGGATCAGGGGCTTTTCAAGGGAGCTTACGTCCGGCTGCGGCTGCCCTTCGAAACCGCGAAACCTGGCTGGCGAGACTGTCTGGACTGGTACGAGGGTTTCGAGCCTTACGGCCACCAGGCCAAGGCCTTCCAGCGGCTCAGCAGTAAAGGCACCGGTGGGGCATCCCGTCGCCCCGAACCCACACTGGTCACCACCGGCACCGGGTCGGGAAAAACTGAGGCCTTCCTCTACCCCATCCTGGACCACGTGCTGCGCGCCAAACGGGACGGCATCACCGGGATCAAAGCGCTCATCCTCTACCCGATGAACGCCCTCGCCAACGACCAGGCCAAACGCCTGGCCGAGCTGCTGACCACCCACGCGGAGCTGTCCGGGATCACAGCCGGCATCTACACCGGCCAGAAGGACACCAACCGCACCAGGGTGGCCCGGGACGGACTGATCAACGACCGCGACGTGTTCCATCAGGACCCGCCGGACATTCTGCTGACCAACTACAAAATGCTGGACATGCTCCTGCTCCGCCACACCGACGCGCCGCTCTGGCAGAAGTCCGCTACCAGCCTGCAGTACGTGGTTCTGGACGAATTCCACACCTACGACGGTGCCCAGGGCACCGACGTCGCCATGCTGTTGCGCCGGCTCGGCCTGACGCTAAAGAGCTACTGGCCGGACGACCTGACGGACGGCCACCACGTGCTGAGGGAGGAAGACCGTGCCCGGCCTCTCGGCCGGGCTACTCCTGTCGCCACGTCCGCAACCCTGGGGAGCAAAGGCGACCCGGACGCGATGCTCCACTTCGCAGAAACCGTCTTTGGCGAAGTGTTCCCGCCCGACTCCGTCGTCACCGAATCCCGGCTCACCCAGGAGGCATGGACAGAGACCGGCAACCGGATGGCACAGTGCCGGGACCTGCACGCCATCGCCCTCGACATCGCCGCCACCGTCAAGGCCGTCGCGGAACTCCGCGAGGCCGGCGGCGGCCCGGAAACCGCCGTCGGGCCCGTCCTGGACACTCTTTTCGGCGAACGCCCCGCAGACCTTCTGGACGCGATGCGCACCCACCCGCTGACCGCCGCCCTGCTCACGCACGCGAGCACCGCCGTCGCGCTTTCAGACCTTACCAACGCGATCTTCCCCACCCATTCACTGCCCGCCGGGGTGAGGCCGGACGCCGCCGAAGAATTTATCTCCCACGTCATCGCACTGCTCAGCCACATCCGCGCCCGCCACGGCAGGACCGCCCTGACCGTGGAGACGCACCTGTGGATCCGCGAGATGTCCCGTGTGGACGCCGCCGTCGACACCTCGCCGCGCTTCCGCTGGTCCGACGACGGTGTGGACCAGTCCCACGACATGTTCCTGCCGGCGCTCTATTGCCGGCACTGCGGCCGCTCAGGCTGGGGCGCCGTCCTGGCGCCCACGGGTCTGGACCTGGAGCTGGACGATTCCAAGATCCGGGAAGCACGCGTAACGAACAACCCGCGCTTCCGGACCCTTATCTCGGCCGCGGCCGAGGCGGACATCATTGAATTCCACCAGGACGGTTCGGAGCAGGTGCAGGGCCTGCACTGGCTCCACACCGTCAACCGTGGCCTCTCCACCATGCCGCCGAAAGAGGACAGCGCCGATCTCGCTGAAGGGCGGATTATTCCCGTCCTGATGCTCACCGGCCAGGACGCGGACGACCAGTCCAAGAAGGACGTCTGCCCGTCGTGCCTGGCCAAGGACGGCATCGCCTTCATGGGCAGCGCCATCGCCACCATGCTCTCCGTGAGTATCTCCAACCTGTTCGGCGCCGAGGGCCTAAACGACGAGGAAAAGAAAGCCCTCGTCTTCACCGACAGCGTCCAGGACGCCGCGCACCGGGCCGGATACGTCCAGTCCCGCTCCCACACTATGACGCTCCGTACCGCCCTGCGGCGCACCCTCGGCGAGCAGCCGGCCACGCTCTCGGAACTCGTCGACGCCGCGATTGCCCGCGCGGACACACCGGGGGCGCGGTACCAGCTGATCGCCCCCGAATTTGTGGACCGGCAAAGCTTCCGGCCCTTCTGGGACCCGAAGGCCTCCCCGGCGGAACGCGTCCGGGCCCGGCGTTTCGCCAAACGSCGGCTGCAGTTCGACGCCCTCCTGGAGCTCGGCCTTCAGTCCCGGACCGGCCGGACCCTGGAACTTACCGGCTCCCTGGCCGTCGAAACCGACGCCGGTAACCCAACCCGTATGCTCTCCGTAGCCCGGAAGGCCTACGACTCGGCCCTTCACCAGACCATGGTCGGGGAGACCTCGCCGACGCAGCAGCAGCTCCTGTATTGGATCCGCGGCACCGTGGAAAGGGTCCGCCTCCAGGGCGGCGTCCACCACGAATGGCTTAAAGGCTACATCGCAACTGACGGCAAGCGCTGGCAGATCTGGGGCGGGCGGCCCAAGGGTGAAGGCATGCCTGCGTTCCCCGCCGGCCGGCCCGCCCCGGCCTTCCCCCGGATCGGCAGTGCCGCCGCGGCCACCGACAACCTGGACGGCGTTACGTCCTCGGCGTCCTGGTACGCACGCTGGACGGCCCGCTGCCTCGGCGTCGCCCCCGCCGACAGCGGTTACCTGGCCAAGGCACTCATCACCGCCCTCGCAGAAGACGGAACCCTCGGCAGCTCGAAAACGAACTCCGGCGCCGATGTCTACTGGCTCGACCCGGAGAAAATCGTGCTCTCCGTCCCCGACGCCGAGGATCTGGCCGCAGGACGGCACGCCGTCCAGTGCAAGGTGTGCCAGGCCATCACCCCCGGAAGCCTCACTGTCATCGATCAGCTGGCTGGGGGCCCCTGTACCCTGGCCCGCTGCAGCGGGACCCTGCAGCGGCACGTCGCCGACGCCGGCAACTTCTACCGGGACCTGTACTCCTCACGCGAGAGCAAGCGAGTGGTGGCTCGGGAACACTCTTCTCTCCTCGACGCCCCCACGAGGATCCTCTACGAAACGCAATTCAAGTCCGGCGCCGACAATCCGCAGGCGCCCAATGTCCTGGTCGCCACCCCCACGCTGGAGATGGGCATCGACATCGGGGACCTCTCCTGCGTCATGCTGGCCTCGCTGCCGACATCCGTGGCCTCCTACCTGCAACGGATTGGCCGGGCCGGCCGCCTGACGGGCAACTCGCTGGTCCTCGCCTTCGTGCGGGGACGCGGCGAGCACCTGCCCAAACTCCACGAACCGCTCTCCGTCATCAACGGGGAGGTCCGGCCGCCGGCCACGTACCTGGACGCCGAGGAAATCCTGGGACGCCAGTACGTCGCCCACATCGCGGACCGCTTCGCCCGGGCTGTGGGACGGCCGCACCCGGTCGACGCCATCCAGGCCCTCGGGAGCGTCGCGCCGGGATCATTCATCGGGGAAATGATCGAGGACGCCACGGCGAACGCCACGGCGTATCTCACCGACTTCCTGGACCAGTTCGGCGAAAGGATTTCCGCAGAAAGTGCCGCCCGCCTGACAGCGTGGGCGTCGCGGCACGACGACGGCGAACCCAGCGGCCTCGCCCGTCACCTGATCCGGGCGGCGGGGGAGTGGAAGGCCGACGTCGACGAACTGGACACCCGCCGCAAGGAAATCGGCAACGCCCTGCCCGAGCTGGAGGAGGCCGCCGCCCTGGCGGAGCGTCTGGACGACAAAACCTCCGACGCGCATCAGGCCGTCCGGACCGCCAGGGCCACCCTAAAAATGATCCGGGACCAGCTCAAACAGCTCCGCGGCCAGTACTGGATTTCGGTCCTGGAGGCCTACGGAGTGCTCCCGAACTACACTCTCCTGGACGACTCGGTCAGCCTGGATGTGGGGCTGTCCTGGAAAGATGCGGACACCCAGGAATTCGTTACGGAGACTAGGACGTACAACCGTGGCGCCTCGGTAGCGCTCAGCGAATACGCCCCCGGCGCCACGTTCTACGCGCAGGGCATGGAAATCCTGATTGACGCCGTGGACCTTGGCCCGCAGCAGAGTCACATCCAAAAATGGCAGGCCTGCCCGCAGTGCGGCTGGATTAAGACCGACCTCGGCGCCGCCGCGGCCGTGCAGAACTGTGTGCGCTGCGGCACCTCGGCCATCGCGGACATGGGCCAGGTCCTCGACGTCGTGGTCATGAAGAAGGTCTCCGCCGAAGTGCGCCGGGACGAGGCTGCGATCAACGACCGCCGCGACAACCGCGTGCGGGAACGCTTCACCATCGTCGCGGCCGCGGACGTCGATCCGCAGCACCTGCAGAAGCGCTGGTTTGTGGAGGGCTACGACTTCGGCGCCGAATATTTTAACCGGGTGGACATCCGGTGGCTCAACACAGGCCGGACAGCCTCCAACGGCGGAGTGCGGACCATCGCCGGCGACGACGTCCGGACACCCATGTTCCGGCTATGCTCCTACTGCGGCCAGCTGGACCAGTCCTCCAAGGAGAATCTGCCCACCGAGCACCGGTTCTGGTGCAAATACCGCAAGGCAGCCCAAGAAAGCGTCAGGGAAGTTGTGCTGGCCCGGGAACTGAACACCCAGGGCGTGGTACTGCATCTGCCCCTCGACGTGACCTACGGCGACGACTTCTCCGTCCCCAGTCTCCAGGCAGCCCTGCTGCTGGGTCTCCAGAAAGTCCTGGGCGGAGCCCCGGACCACCTTGGTGTGCTGCGGATCAACGATCCGTCGCACGGCGGGAACCGGATTGCCCTCATGCTGCACGACAAAGTCCCCGGCGGCACCGGCTACCTGGCCGAGTTCGCCAATGCCGAGCGTGTGTGGGAACTGCTGCACGCCGCGTGGCAGACCGTGCGGGACTGCAGCTGCCGCTTCGAGGAGCGGCTGGCGTGCCATCACTGCCTGCTTCCCTTCGCCGATCCGTGGACGGTGGATAAGGTGGCGCGGGCCAGCGCCGAACGCCTGTTTGGCCTGCTCTTGCGCTCCGGCGAGGCGGCCATAGATGGCGCCGTTCCGCCGTCGTTCTCCGACTGGGCTGTCACCGAAGAGGCGCCCGACGCCGAGACCTCGATCGAGTCGCTGCTGGAAAAGCGGTTCCGGAAGGCCTGGATGGACCGGCTGAAAGCGGTGGGCGCACACACGAAGGTGACCCCCGGAGCGCTGGCGGACACCATCACTTTCCGGATCCCCGGGCAGCAGTTCCAATGGCAGCTCATCCCGCAGGTGGACGTCGCCGGAACCCGCCCCGATTTCCTGCTCAAGGGACCGCCTGACCCGAACTTCCCCGTGCTGGCGATCTACACGGACGGCTTCACTTTCCATGCGTCCCCGGAACACAACAGAATCGCGGACGACGCTACCAAGCGCGACAAGCTCCGGCACACGTCAGAGCTGTCTGGGGCCGTAGTGCCGTGGGCCGTGACATGGCAGGACGTCGAGGCGTTCGAAGCCGGCCGCGACGCCCCAGTTGCACTGCCTTCCTGGGCCAATGCGAGGCTCAACGCTCAGCTCATGGCTAACTACCCCGTGAATGCCGCGATCATGGACCTGCTAGGCAGGGACGCGATGACCATGCTTTGGGAATGGGTCAACCGGCCCGATCCCGAGGCCTGGGCGAACTTCTCGGAGCTGGTGCCGCTCATGCTGATGGYGCAGCGGCCCGAACCCGGCGACGCCGACGCGATGTACGCGCACGCCGCGGCGCTGTCCCAGGGAACGAATCCGTCTCTACCTACTGGCACGGTCACGGCCTGGACGTACAATTCGGGGAGCCTGGGGTTCGCGGCGGCCGGGTCGCCCAAGAGCCTGTCCACGATCGCCGTCGGGCTGTGCCTGGACGACCGGGAGCATGCGGTCGGTTCTCCTTCGCATGAGGCATCCTGGCGCGAGTGGCTGATGCTTTCCAACCTGCTGGCGTTCAAGCCGATAGGTCTAACGATCGGGTCCGTGGTGTCCACGGTGAGCTCCGGCGGATCGGTCGAGGAAGAGGCTGCGCGGCTGGAGATGTCGGACGGCCTCAGCCCTGCCTGGAGCGAGCTTCTGGAACAGGCCGCCGAGTCTGAAAAGATTCCTCTGCTGGCCATGGCCAATGCGGACATCAGTGTCATGCCGGAACTCGGGTTCGAGGTGGACGGGCTGCCGGTCTCGATCGCCTGGCCGGACTACCGGATCGCCGTCGTGCTGGACGGTGACGACGGGCGTGCTGAACTTGAGGCCGCTGGCTGGGCCACCGTGGGAACGGACGTTGACGATATTCGCGAACTGCTGAAGACGAAGGGAGCTTGATGTGGCGCTGGTGACATGGATCAAGCAGAAGGACAAGATCGACGGCACCATGAAGAACAAGGTGTACTCCTTCTTCGAGAAGCTCCAGAAGGACGACACCGCGCCCGGGCTCCACATCGAACCTATGCATACGCCGGCGGACCCCCGCGTGCGGACGGGCCGAATCGACCTGAACTACCGGGCCGTGCTCTTCAAGGTCGCCTTCGACACCATCCCGCACTACTTCTATTACGGCGCCTGGCCGCACGACGAGGCGATCGACATCGCCCGCTCTAGCGTGCTTCAGGTGAACTCCGTCAACGGCGTCCTCGAAGTCATCCGGGCCTCCACGCGCGACGGCGAGCAGCCTCCTGTCCCGCCGGTTCCTCCCGTAACGCCAGTTGTTCCTGATGCTCCGACGCCGGAACCCGACGTCGAAGGTCAGGTGCCTGGGGAGGAGCCGGAGTCACCTCGCGAGGAAGCCCCCGAAGCCTGGGTCAACCCGCTGCTGGGATGCGGCATGGATCCGGCTGAGTTGGTTTCAGAACTTGGCCTCGCCACGGATCTTGTGGGCCGGGCATTCGCCGCGTCCTCGGACGAAGACCTCCTGGACGTACTGGACGAGGCGCCGGAGTGGCAGGCAACTGCTCTCCTTGAACTAGCTGCCGGCACGTCCATCCAGGAGGTCCAGGACAAGCTCGCGCTGAGCCGCTACGTGGATGACCCGCAGGCGACGGAAGAGGAGAAGATCCGGAAGTCACTGGAGCATCCCGCCACGAAGATGCAATTCACGTTCGTGGGTGACAATTCCGACGAGCTCAAAAAGGTCATCGAAGGTGGAGACTTCGATTCCTGGCGCACGTTCCTGCACCCGGAACAGCGTGTCTATTCCGAACGCCATTACAACGGTTCCTTCCGCCTCTCTGGAGGTGCCGGAACGGGCAAGACCGTGGTCCTTCTCCACCGCGCGAGGATGCTTGCCACGGCTGAACCGGCATCCCGAATTGTCCTGACCACCTACACAACGACCCTTGCTAATTCGCTGGAAAACGGATTGTCGAAGCTGGATGCTGACCTTCCCCGGGCGGCAAAGCCAGGAGCACCCGGCATCCATGTCTCTGGTGTTGATTCACTCGTCAACAAGGTCTTTCGCGGTGCTCAGGAGACGGAGCAGCGCCGTGCCATGAAGGATCTTTTCGGGCTGGAGGTCTCCGCGCCGGGGAAAATCCTGGACACAGATGGTGCCCGCCAGCAATGGGAGTCCGCCCTGGCCGACGTCGATCATCAGCTGGAACTCGAGCTCGCCAATCCGACATTCCTCCAACAGGAGTACGAGACGGTGATCCTGCCCAACTTCATCAGCGGCAAGGACGAATATCTTAAGGTGCCCCGCGCTGGTCGCKGCACGGCCTTGAACCGGGCGAAACGGCTTGCAGTCTGGAAGGTCGTGGAATCCTACCGGTACTACAACCGGATCGAAATGCACGCCTCGTTCGTGGAGCTGGCGCACCTCGCTGCTCTGGTGCTTCGCCAGCGTGCAGAGGCCAGCGGAGCACGTCTTCTTGATCATGTACTGATCGATGAGGCGCAGGACTTGCACGCCGGCCACTGGCTGTTTCTCCGCGAGCTGGTCCAGCAGGGACCGGATGACCTGTTCATCGCGGAGGATTCGCACCAGCGCATCTACGGCCAGAAGGTCCCGTTGTCCCGATTCGGAATTGGCATCGTCGGCCGATCGCGCCGGCTAACTCTCAATTACCGCACCACCCGGCAGAACCTGGCATACGCCGTCGGACTTCTCAGCGGAGCCTCGGTGTCGGATATTGAGGGCGATCAGGAGTCAATTAATGGCTATACCTCTTCGCGGGTAGGGCCACGGCCGAAAGAAGTAGCTTCCGCTTCCATCGCTGAGGAACTGGACAACCTTGCTGACTATCTGCGGAAGTGGAAAGACGAAGGGGTGCCGCTGGAGACCGTCGGAATCCTGGTCCGCTCCAATTTCCAAGTCGGCAAAGTCATCAACGGGCTGAACGAACGCGATCTTGAAGCCAGGACAGCGGGTGCGGCGACGATGCCCGGTGTGCCGTCAGTAATGACGATGCACCGGTCCAAGGGCATGGAGTTCACTAGGGTTGTTCTTTTCGGGATTTCGGACCAAACCCTGCCGGCTTCCTATCAGGTGAGGGACCTGGCGCCGGCTGAGCAGGCCGACGCCATTCTCCGTGAGCGATCGCTGCTGTATGTCGCGGCAACGCGTGCCCGCGACGGCTTGATCGTGTCCTGGAGTGGAAAACCGTCAGAGCTGCTTGGTAAAAAGTAGTTCAATACTTACCTATGTCAGCCACAACCATTTGGGGGAGTAATGGCGGGTAGCACCGTTGGGAATAAGGTGCGTTGGTGGGACGGCGATGCCTCTCAGCGTTACTGGATGGAACTGGTCACCGTGAACACCTGGGGGAGCGAGCTCATCGCCCCGGATACGTACCGATATGACCTGATGCACGACGTGCGAGTAGGTGATGTCGTTCTACATTGGGTGGGAAAGAACAACCCCATGGGATTCAAATCGGGCATGTACGGCGCATCGATTGTGGCGGGGCAATTGCAGCCTCGGGCCGGGGACTGGCTTGGTATTCTGGCGAACACAATCCCGCTGACGAACTACACGCCGCTGCCGCGCCCGTACCTCCTGACGGATCTTCGTGCTGACCATCAGTCGGACATCCTTGGCATTAAGAGGGACCTGGAAACCGAGTATCCTACTGGGCGCGGTAAATTCACGATTTACTTCCCCTTCCAGAAACACCCCACCAGCGGCCTAAAACCGAACCAAGGATACCTATTCAAGCTTCCTGCGGAAGTCCTCCAAGCGGCCCCGGATTTGCTTCCTGACAGCGACTGGGGCGGATTCGACCGGCCACTCGTCGCACCGCCCATAAGCGGACAAAATGGCACGCGGCAGCGCTACGCCGGATTCTGCGCCGATCCGGTCCTCAAGAAAGCTATCGAGATGCGGGCCGTCCGGCAGGCGATTGCCCACTACGAAGGAGCCGGGTACCACGTCGAAGACGTCGGCGCCTTCCGGTCCTACGATTTGCTGGCAAAGCGCGGTGACGAGGAGCGTCACATCGAAGTCAAGGGTTCTCAGGGATACGTCCAGAAGGTCATTCTGACGCGCAACGAGGTGACACACGCGAATGACTATCGCCTGACGGACCTGGTTGTGGTGGCGGATATCCAGTGGGAGCGCCACCTCGATGGTTCTATCGCAACAGAAGACGGCACCATCAGCGTCTACCCCGATTGGAGGCCGTCGCCGGAGAACCTGAAGCCGCTGAGTTACGAGTACTTCCTGGACTAAGCAATAAATTCAAGGCGACATCGACTGGGGCTCAACTTGTTTAGGGGGTCGGAGGTCCGACCCCCTAAACAAGAGGTTAGTAAACCCTGTCGGCAAGCTTGTCTGCGAGGTCCGCAGGCGCAAAATCGTGCGTGTGGTAGGTAGTCCACCCCTGCTCCGCGAGCCAGTCATCACGTTCGTCATCCCGCTCGACAAGTACTGCCACGCGCGAAGTCGCCCAGCATAGATCGACTTGCCACTGGTTGTCGGGGCCGATATCCGCGCCCCAATCCCCGAGCTCTACATCGACCTCAACGAGCTCGGCAATGAGTTCCTGGAGCTCGGGACCGGATTCGGAGAATACCGCCAGCCACGGGCTTTGACGCACGCTGAGGGGGATATTGTCGTCGAGGACTACGTCAGAAACGCCACCCGGTTTCTCAACGCCAGTAGTGGCAATGGGGTTCAGTGCTGCCCAATCTTTGAAGCCAAGCCCGATCTGACCATGGACGCCAAACAAGGACCCCCGGTCGAGATTGGAATTGAATAGCTCGCAGCTTGTTTCCGGCACAAGGACGCAGCAGTGGCAGGCGGCCAGGTTACGTGCATCGGTACCAGAACCGCGCGACTCGATGCAGACAGGATCCGCTGAACACCAAGAGGTGCGGAACAGTCCTTCGTCCAAGGAAGGCCCCAGGCGTTTTGGGCTCGCCTGTGCAGCTATGCCGCCCAGGCTGCCTGCAGAGTCGGACGATGCCGTATACAAGAGCACTCCGACTTGATCCGGACCTACATAGAGGCGTTCCCGAATAGACGAGGCGGGGTACCCAGCGTCCAGCGAGAGCTGGTCGATGATGATGTGAGAGAGCGTGTGGATCAGGATTTCCACGATGCTGACGGGAATCGGGTCCTGGCCGCGCTGCTCAGCTGCGCGTTTCGCGTTCAGGCGGAGCGCTTTCTCCCTGCCGGCTGCGAAGTCCGTTTCAGCCCAAGCCTCGACCTGTGATCGGTCCAGAGCCACAAAGAGTCCCTCACCCAGCGTYTCAATTGCGGGCAGCCAATTCTGGCGGTTGTCGTCAGGTGAAAGCGGCGACAACTTGGCGTCAGGCTTGTCTTCACTCCTAGGGTGCAAACGGCTAAAGCCGTACAGTGCGCGGACCTCCCTTAGCCGGGTGACTTTCCGTGCGGCCTTGATCCAGTGTTGGTGGGCCTCAGGAACAGCCACTTTCTCAGCGACGAAGTCTGTGTCCGGGCTGTCACGGCGGCCGTTCATCAGCGCGAGGAACTCCTGCTCCCGGAGCTGGTCCTCGGAAAGCTCAGTTTCCTCAGTGCCATGGAATTGGCGCTTTATTTCAGCGCGAAGTTCGTCGACGGAGAAGCGTCGGTCAAATTCCTGGACCACGCCCTCCAGAACCCATGTGGAACCGGGCTCCAGAGCCTGCGGTTGACTGAGCTGGGAGGCTTTTGACGTCACTACCTTGGCGAGAAATTCAGAATATGGCGGGATAGAGATTGCGGACCTCACCACCGGGAACCAGACATTAGACGCACCGCGCTGAACTGTCTTGGGGGGCTTGCCGCATTCGCGCTCTCGGTATCCCCGGCCGAGCCACGGGCGATTGCCCTGGCACTTCATTTCCTTGAGCGCTACGGAGTTGAATGCATCGGCCATGGTTCGAGACTTGCCGCAGGAGCAGCGAACAACCATGTCGGCGAGGGACGAGGTACGGCCTTCCGAGGTAAGAGTCAGCAGATGGCCGCCATCAGCAGTCGGCCAGAAGCCATGCACCCAGTACGAATACGGGAAGTCATCGATGTGCCCGTCCTCGCAAGCCAACACAAACCGGGAGGGCGTAAGCGGTGCTAGGGACTTGCATAGGCCGCACTGTGGGTCTTCGTACGAAGCCTGTAGATGCTTGGTATTTCCTAGTCGATTGCACTTTGGGCATATCAGCATCTGAGGGAAACGGACAACAGGAATTCTGCCGCGGGCACCTGCTGGCGGTAGCAGAAGCTCGTGCACTCCCAAGCTTCGTGCCAGCCGCGGCTCACTGACCGGCTTCAGTTGCTTCCTGTCCCATTGGTCGATGCTTGTGATCATGAAGCTGTTGTTTTCTGCCGGGAATAGGCTGCCCACGCCGAACGTGGAGATCAGCTGACTTCGCCGGGCAGCGTACGTTTTTCTAGCCATTTGCGTTCTCCCTCGGGTACTCGGGTCGGAGGACGGTTTCAGCGTCCACGTCGCGCATACTCCGTGGAGTTGGCCACGGAATTACGCTTGTGCTGTAGACGAAGTCTGGGTCTTCGAGCGCTTTGCTGGAATCGATTAGGAGCGACCTGGGCGAGTTCCTCTTGCCCTCATACGGGAGATCAGCATCGGAAAGTGCAGCCTTCCGCCAGATGTTCAGAAGTCGTTCGAGTTCTTCCTGCGTCGCTGACGCCTCGTCGGGGTCCACCGCGGCGACGCGGTTGCCAATCCACGACATGATCTCATCAACGGCGGGGGATTCGTTCCTGATCGAACCAGCATCTCGTCGTAATTCCGGTACAAGCATGCGGAGCGCGGAGACGAGCGTGGCATGCAAGCCTCGGTCGCGCGAGCGGGCCGCGAATGGCGTGGCACTGGTTGCTTCCACGGCACGGTACAGAGCACCGTGAAAGTCGTTGAACGACTCGTAGTGCGACMGGTCCCGTGTTCGCGCCGCATTGAAGATCGTTACTACGAGGCCCGGGTGCTGACGCCCGACCCGGCTGGTCGCCTGGATGTATTCAGCGCTCGACTGCGGCTGACCCATGACGGCCATCAGTCCTAGGCGATCCACATCCAGGCCGACCGAGATCATGTTGGTGGCCAGCACCACGTCTTCGGGCTTTTGGTTACTCATCAAGCTCTTCTCCAGGGACTTGAGTGCCTCCGGAATTTTGTGGTTTTCCACGCGGCTGGTGAGCTCACTCAGTTGGATCCCGCGCCCCTCCAGCCTGCCGTCTCRCTTGGCCAGCAGATTCAAGCGGGCCCGGACGTCGTCGTACACCTGAAGGTATGCCGAGCCAAGCACGCGCAGACTGTTGAAGTAGCCGACCAGTGTCCAGTAGGGGTCGCGGTCCTCGGTTGCGGCCCCTTCGATGACGTTGGATGAGTGAAGTAAGGATGCGTAGGTGCGAACCATGAGCGTGGCGTGGCTTGTACCTGATGCAAGAACGCCGACATATTGCCGCGTTCCGAACTGGTCGGACGGCGCTTTGTTCGCGAAGAAGGAATCGTCGGGGTCAAGCCCTGGCGGCGGGAACAGCCTGGAGTCGCGGTTGAAGACCGAACGGATCTGATCCTTGGCTCGTCGGATCGTTGCCGTTGAGGCAATGATCTTGGGCTTTCGGTTGGCGCAGCCATCTTCACGTCCGATCCCGCTGGCCGCCAGGTCGACCGCTGTTTCAAAGAGGCCAACGGTTGAACCGAGTGGTCCCGAGATGAGGTGCAGTTCGTCCTGGATGATGAGGTCGGGGCCGAGCTCGGCGGAAGACAGACGTCCGAATAGGGTTGCGATTTCACCTCGCCATGACATACCGGCGAACTTGTCCACGGTCCCGATCACGAGTTCTGGACGTTCCCGGTAGACGTCTGTGTCGATGATGTGAACGGGTAGGCCGTCCGCAAAATTGCAAGCCTTGTTGGAGCAGCTGATGAGCATTCGGTCGGAGGGCACTTTGACGATCCGATAGTCGTCGACCGTGAGCCGAGTGCCGCACCAAGGGCAGGCTTCGATCTGCTTGGGGTTTCCTTCGACGACTTCCTGGTTGTTCCGAAGCTTTCCGAGGTTCGTTCGTGCAGTTGCGATGTCGTTCGGCGTCGCGCCTCCGCCCACCCAGAGTCCGATGCCGAAGGGTGCACCGCCGACCCGGTCCTCATTCGCCAATCGAACAGATTCCAGGGAGCAAATGAGCATGGCAGCACGCTCAAATTGTTGGATTGTCAGAAGCCGGAGGGTGTAGCGCATGATCACGGCCACGCCCCGGACGCTTGTGTTCCGCAGGCGTCGGAGCAGCAGGAGGTATGCGACAAGCCCCAGATAGGCTTCTGTCTTTCCTCCACCTGTGGGGAACCAGAGGAGATCAGCAATGTCGCGTTCCGAGTGCTGATCGTCGGTCACTGACGGCAAGTTAATGAGGATGAACGCAATCTGGAAGGGGCGCCACGCCTGGGCGCCAAGTTCAAAGTCGCCCTTGGCTCCTTTTCGCACCCAATCCTGACGCGAACGCTGCATGTGCATGGCCTGATTCGCCAGCTGGAATGCCTCGAAGGCCTTCTCGTCGTTGATCAGCAGCTGGATGCCCGCTCTAATGCGGTCATGAGCCGCCCCGGCCTGCTTCATGTGTTCGGCCGCGACATCCCGCAAGTGCGGCGGGACCTGGGCCGCGCCGTCTGCTGTCACAGAGTCACTGGAAGCAGTGATCCACGAAGAGTAGTCCTGCGCGAGCAAGTTCAGCTGCGTGACGACATCATCGCGGGTAGCCGAACCCATGAAGGACAGCGATAGGTCGGCATTGCTGGCGCCGGCCATGGAGCGGTGGACGTCCTGCCGGGGAACAAACGTCGTGGTCACTCGACGACAGCGCCGGCCTTCGACGTCGGACGCGTCCACTTCGACGGCGCAGCCGTGCCCGGCGCCGAAAACCATGTGGTTTCGGTAGAGGAGTTCGGAAGAGGCCAGGTCGGGGTCCGACGGAATGCTGGTACGCAGCTTAGAACGATCCACAAGAGCGGGCTTATCGGTGCGAACGGAAAGGCCAGCCTGGAACCAGCACGCCACGTCTTTGTCTGACGTAGGGTCAGGTTTGGGCTGCGTGTTCCGCAGCACCACGGTCACCGTGACGACGGCCTCTTCTGGAGTGCGTACCAAGGCGTAAAGTTCCAGGGCCCCGCCCTCCAGCAGATGCCGCTGGGGCCCGGCTGAAGCCAGGTCGATCGGGGTTTCGGGGAGTTCCGCGGGAATACGCTGCCAGTCATAAACGTCGCGGCGCTTACTACCGCTCTCCCGGACGGTGGCGATTGGGGCATATCTGGCGGCAGTAGGCGAGACGTGCAGAACTGTAGAAAGCGTTGTGTCAACGGAAACAGTTAAGCCCACACTGCTCGGATAAGTTAGTCGGGCGTTAGCAACCGGGCTGTCGACGGAGGCCTCGCCTGAGGTGGCAGCTACGGATTCGGGCTCGTCGGGTGCCTCCGAGTAGGTGTCGTCCGCCGCCGGCCAGAGCACCCCTGTGACATAGCGCTCAAGAGGGCGCTCGGTGATGAGCTCGTCGGAAGCGCCAGGCCCGTACAGGTCCGTGACAAGGCGGTCCACCATTTCGCGGCGGAATGCGTATTTGCTGTCTAGGGTCGACAAGGTCATTCTCCTAATCCTTGATCCGGCTGATCAGCCCGGTAAGCCGGGGTACCAGCCACATACCGGAGGAACCGAGCCCTGCGAGCTTCGTTTCCTCTGGATGGCCGGTGGCGCACTCGATGGATGTGACCCTGGCGCCGGTAAAAGCCATGGGCCACTCTTGGCCGCGGTTTCCCTTGAAGCCGAGATTCTTCTTTAGCGCGAACGCAAAAGAGTGACTGGTTCGGCCAAGCGCAAGGCCGTTACTCGTAGTCAGCTCGTAGCGGGGAACTTCACGGGGCTCCGGTTGGGACTCAATGCGGCCGGAAACGACTTCACCCAGAAGATCATCCAGGACAAAGCTGTTCTGCACCGCCCGAGCGTCTCCGTCTGCCGGGTAATATGGCGAAACGTCGTCAATGTCGGAGTTCAAGAACTCCATCCGCGCCGTATATTGACCGAATTTCCCATAAGCCTTCTCCAGCCATCGTCCCGTGGACCCGTCGGCGCGCTTGAGGATTTTTTTCGGCAGCTTGGTGGAGACGATCTCTTCTCGAGCCCGGCTCAGGGCTACGTACTTCTGCTTCAAGGTGGCTGCGTTCTGTTCTGCGGCGGGAGATCCGAACTCCGGTTGCAGATAAAGGACATTGGTGAACTCGAGCCCTTTGGCCCGATGTACTGTCGAAACGATCAACGGAGCGACGTCGGCCACCGTGAGGGTCAACGGGATCGATCTGCTGCGCAGTCGTTGGCTGAGCTGGGGGACATTTAGTGAGTCGTACGCGGAGAAGTTGCCCTCGGCCGTCTTCAACGCGAGCCAACGGTCGGCCGCTGCCTCACCGAAGAGTTGGTGCAGGCGTGACTTTATCTCGTCGGCGTCATAGGTCCTGTCCTCCAGATCCTTGAAGACCTGATGGACCCACGGCGCCACACTCATGTCCTGTGCTTTCCGCCGGATCAGGTGCGGATACCCGTTTTCCCACAGAAGTTCACTCGCGATGAGGACTTCGTAATTGGTCGAACAAAGTAGGGCTGTTGTGTCGCCTTCATAGGGGCTGAGCGCCCCGGACTCATTTAGCACAGAGGTGCTGGAAACTTCTCTGCGGAAGTCGTCGAGCAGGCTATGTGCGGCTTCGCACGCTGGGTTGTCGAGCGCTCCCAGGCTGCGGATCTCGTCGCCAACGGAGATGAGCTCCCTCGTGCGATCGGTCACCGCCCTGTAGTGCTTTGACAGCGTCTGCTGCTCGGCGCCAAACTCTTTGACGAGGGTCTCGATGAGTTCCGCGGAGGTGAGTTTGGACTCGGATTCTTCCAATTGAAAGTCGTAAATGCCCTGCAATGGGTCGCCGAGCACTGTGAAACCGAAGTCGTCACCGAGGACGGAGAACAACGCCAAGACTAGCTCCGCGCGGTCTCCCACGAGGTCCTGAGCTTCGTCGACCAGGATGTGCCTCAGGTACGTGATCCGGTCGGGGGTATCCTCGCCCGCGATGTATTTCGTGGCCTTTCGGATCCGGGCGTCGAAGCTGTCGCCTAGAGTCTCCTCGTCCGTGTCGATCAGAATCTGCGCCGCAAAGGAGTCGAAAGTGCGGATTTGAAGTCCATCGAGATCATGGATGCGCGCCCGTTTTCTGACCGCCTCGACTGCGGCCCGGGAAAAGCTCAACACCAGAATTTCGTCGGCAGGGTTCAGGCCATCTGCTACCAGGGTCTTCACCCGGGCAAGAAGGACCTCAGTCTTACCTTGGCCGGCCGCAGCCGTGACGAACATCCGTGCATCAGGCTCCGCTTCCGCGACCGCTCGCTGACTTTCGTCGAGCTCAACCTCAGCGAGCACTTATCGCCTCGTTCTTCCACAAGTAGTCCAACTGGGTAAACGCCAGCTTCTGACCGTACTGATCCAAATTGTCCTTAACGTTGACGATCAGGACTTCTTCGCTTCCTCCGTTGAGTGGTCCGCGGAGACCTCGGCCGATCATCTGAATGTATTTGTTGGGAGAAAACGTCGGCCGGCAAACGTACACGGCGTCGACCTTGGGTGCGTCGAAGCCTTGGGTAAGCACATCGAAGTTGGTCAGCACGCGGATCTTTCCGTTGCGGAAGTCCTCGATGATTGAACGCCGGTGGCCCAGATCGGTCTTGCCGGAGATGGCGGCTGCTGGAATGCCTTCAACGGACAGGACAGCTGCGAGAGCCTCGGCATGCTCAACCGAAGCGGCGAAGACGAGAGTCGGCCCCTTCGTTTCCGAAGCTTTGATGTGGTCCAGAATGGCTTCGTTTCGTTGGGTGCTGTCCGCTACCTGCTGCAGGTCGATCCGGGCCTCAAGCATGGCGCTTTGAGAATCCTCGCCCGTGGCAGAGCGCATGTCTTTCAGCTTGAGCTCGATACCTTTCAGCTCTTCGTGGTTCACCTTGGCTAGAACGCCCATGCCTTGGAGATACTCGTGGGCGTTCCCCGCGCTGAACTCATCTGGCTCGATGAGATTACGTCCGAATCTGGCAACCAGTCGCTCGGTCTCCTTCTCGTTCGTACCCCGATACGGTGTCGCCGAAAGACCAAGCAGCGACCGGGACTTCTCGGTGAATGAGCGGCCGAACCAGGAAAGCACCGGGGTGTAAGAAGTTGCGGTCGCCCCATGGGCTTCATCGATGATGACCAGGTCGGGATCAGACATCCATTCGTACATGGAACGACGGTTCTGTTGGATGCTGGCCAGCGTCTGAATGGTTGCAACGACGAGGTGGAGTTTGGTTTCTTCTCGAATGGCGCTGTTCCCACCCCAAAGCCGGCTCACCGCCATTCGTTCGCCGGGTGCTCCCGCCGCCTGCCAGACGTACGTCCAAGTTTCGATGGCCTGCTCGCAGAGTTCTTCAGATTGGGCGATCCAGATGACCAGGCGGTGGTCATCCTTCGGCGTGGCTTTGATATCTCGGATC
Organism: Arthrobacter sp. P1_A5; assembly: GCF_056406825.1. Taxonomy (NCBI): domain Bacteria; kingdom Bacillati; phylum Actinomycetota; class Actinomycetes; order Micrococcales; family Micrococcaceae; genus Arthrobacter; species Arthrobacter sp. P1_A5. The sequence continues at coordinate 40,345 of NZ_JBFTZL010000011.1, forward strand.
ACGGATTCCACGGCTACGCGTGTCTTGCCGGCGCCTGTGGGCAACTGCACCAAGCCGCGGCTGTGCTTGGTATGCCCCGCGAGGAGGTCGCCGATCTTCTTGCTGGTTGTCTCCTGATATTGATGAAGTGGGTTCAAACCCACTGGTCCAACAAACTCCTCGCGTTCCGGCTTCTTCTTGATTGATTCGCCAGCCATGGCCGGGGAGAACCCGAGCTCCTTCACGAACTCCTGGGCTGTACGGCCGCCACGGAACTGGTCGGGTGCTTCGATGCCTGCCTCGAAAAGCGCAGGCTTAAGGACCTTGAGAAGGCTACTGCCGTGCAATCTACTGACGATTTCGAACATACGCTCGTCTGTCAGCTCCAGGTCTCGTGCGTCCAACATCTTCATAACTGCGTCCGGAATTAGCTTCCGAAGGGTGTCGCGACCGACCAATTCAGCGATCTTACCTGCGTCTGTCTTTTGCTTGTTTGCATTGATGATGCGTGTGTTTGCCGCATCATCCTTCTTAAGCTGGCGCATCGTCTGCATGACTTGCGAGGCGGCCTTCTTGCTTCCAAAGGCGCCGAGAATGGTTGTCAGCAATGCCTGTTCGCCCTGGGGCGCACGGTAATACAGCACCCCGTCTTGGAGATAAGACGCCTTTGGCGTGGCTTCGGAACGTGAGTCGAAGCTATTCGTGCGGACTTCATCTACGGAGCCGCAAGGAACACACAAGGTCTGAACCGTAACTTCACTAGCTGCGCGCTTGAGGAACGGAAAGCGCGATTTGATACTTTCGGGGGCTTCGCCTTCCACTGGTACGGCGCGGGCTGAGGTGAAGAACTCGACGGTAACGGGTTTAAGTCCCCAATTCTCGGTCAAGGCCTCATCGAGATCTGGATGACCGGTGTATATGACGGGCACGTCTGCCGTATCAACGAGATAGTCTCGGGACTTGATGTCGCCTGCGAGTATCAAATCGCTGGTTCGATACCGTGAGTTTCGTCCTCCACTAAGCGGGGTCAAGAGCTCTCTGGGTGCCCGCACGCCTTGGGCAGCAAGCGCCCCGTATAGTTCATGGAGCTGCAGCATCGGCAGGCGCTGCTCAGCAAGCGAAAGAGTAAGACTCCATTCAGTCTTCTGGGCGTCCGTGGCCAAACCCAAGGATTCCGCGGCTTCCTCTCCAGGAAACGGCAAATAGTCGGTCGGTATCCCGTCGATTTTTCCCACGCAGTGTTTGGTATCCACTAGCCCAAGCGAAGTTTCGAAGGCGCCATAGTTCCTAACCCACCACAAGTCGGGCCCCTCGATGCTCTCCGAGGCACGGAATCCACTGGTGAAATCGATCTTTGTCGGATAATGGGTCCGGCTAAGCAGCATCCGAGTGACCCTGGCCCGCGTCGGCGCTGAAGCTTCCGTCAAGAGATGGAGCCCCTCTGTGGCTAATGCCTGATTGAATCGAATTCCCCCACCTGACAACCCAACTGACCCGGAGATGCGGTTGGTTTGGTGGGCCTTCCATAGGTCATAGGTTTCACCACCACGGGTCATCTGGGCATCCGCGAGAGTCGTCCGAGCGCCGAGGTTTCTCAGCAAGGCGACGTCATGGGCATGAAACTGATCATCCACAAGAAGATGCTCGTCCCCGATATTAGTCTGGGGAATCAAAGTGCCAGCCAGCCACACATTACCCAGCTGGCGCCATTTTCGATCCCGGCATCGAACCAATATTTTGGCGGGCTCCGTCCGCTCATTGATTATGGAGAGACTTTCCGGAACAGCGAGCGAGCGAGTGAGCTTCCAGAGCGATTGCGCCAGCTCTTGGTCCGAGTAGTCGCGAGCGACGTCGCTGGCCACGCGGCTGACGATTCCCCGGCCGTCCTGTGCTTGTAGGTCGAGGGCTCGAAGATAAGTGTTCGCATTCCCATGATGCATCAGGTCGTAGGACACAACGTTGGCCGACTCGTCGTCGGCCTTCATGGGGAGGAAAACCCTTGAAGTAATTGGCGGTTCGACGCTGCCGTCCGACATCAGCACGATTCGGCTTCGTCGCATTGCGGGCTGGTAATCGGTGTAGGACTTGTCGATCATGGCGGCGAGCTGCAGAGCATTCTCGTAATCCTGAAGTTCTCCTCCTGCGACAACTTCTTCCAGCCATTCCTCTATGGAGGCGCGTTTCAGGTTCGCTTCCTTCAGAATGCGTACGACCTGGGATTCCCGTCGCAAGGCTGACGGGTGTAGCCAGTGCCGGTCCACTGGCACCCATGACTCCCACAGAGCGATGAGTCGTGTGGCTTCTTCCAGTGCAGGTTGCACTTTGATCTCCCTGGGGAGCCTGAGTACGCCCGCTCTGTCCGGCAGGCACGGTGCGAATGGCAAGATCTCAAAGATGGGTCTGTTGATCACGGAGTCGGCCCACGAACTTGACTCCTTGTCACGGGACGGCAGGATATCCAGAAACAGCGCCGGATCTTCGGGTGTCCTGAGGTCTTTCAGGGCGCTCGCAACCATACGAGGAAGCGTCCGCGTGAGAATCTCCCGGTTATAGAGGGTCTCCAGCATGCTGTGGCGGTCTTCGTTCATTTTGAAGGCCGCGTTAACGATGCCGCGAAGCGAAGTCTCGTGCTGAGTCGGGAAGTAGTTCCAGAATCGGCCCATCTTGCGCCGTTGGTTGCCTGTCAACGGAACAGCCCAAGTTACATCAACATGCTGGCGTGCAACGATACTTCCGGCCTCGACTGCAGCCTGTGTGCTGACTTCGTGCTTGTGTCGGAAAATGAGCCAGTCGCTGTTTGAGACACCGTTGTCGAGGCTGACACGGTTTTCATCCCGGTTGGCTGTCCAGGTGACTGAGTGGTTTTGGACCCTATCCTCGAATTCCAACGAGCCAATTTTGTCGGAGAAGAGGAGGAACTCTTCAGGGAATTTCTTCATTTCATCTGACAGCCAGCTGACGCTACCCATCAGTGGAAGCTTGACGACAGTTGAGGCCCATTGAAAAAGTTCCTGGAGGACGTCGTCGCTTGCCGCCTCCACATAGGGGTCGACGGGTCTCGCCAGGCGCAGTATGGGGTAGGTCTCCAGCCCAGGGTAAAGATTCTGGAGTGCTTCGCGGCTGTTTTCCTGACTCCATGATACGGATCCGCTCTTGCTGAAGATCTGGGGGCTGTCAGTTACCTGGATAACTGACTTGAATCCCAACCCGAAGCGGCCGATCTCTTCATCCCTTTTCTCCGAGGAGTGGGAGAGCATTAGGGTGCGGAACCCAGCCTCGGTGAAGGGCTTGCCTTCATTCGCGCAGTACAGCGCGTCCTTCGTCAGGACGGCTCGGATTCGGCCCCCTGGCGCGTTGATAGCGTCGGCCGCGTTCTGAATCAGCTCGTTCAGCTGTTTGCGACCGTACCCACCCTGCGAGATGGCGGCCTCGATGTTGCTGTGTTCGCGAATGAGGTCCGGGCGGACCCGATACGCGTTGAGTGCGCTCTCAGTTTCTGCTGCAACGAACTGGCTCAGCGGCGAAGCCGTCCCCGCCCATGATTGCTGAACCATCATCGGTTCCGTCCCCCAAATCGAGATAAGTGCTCTCGGCCCCCGCCGAAGTCTTCACGACAATATTTACCATTGAGAGGCGACTTTTCTGCGAAGCTCGGTCTGCGAAACGAAGTGTTCTACAAATGTTGCACTAGTTGGCCTGCTATGGCTCTACCCAAAGCCGTCGGAACAGCGTTGCCGATTTGCTTGGCGATGGCCGTTTTAGACCCGACCCACATGCGGTCGTCCGGGAAGCCTTGCAGCTTGGCCGCCTCGAGATGGGTGATTGCCCGATGCTCTGTCGGGTGGAGGTAGCGACCCTTCTCGGGCTTGAAGAACTCGGTTCGCACGGTTACCGAGGGGCGGTCCCAATGCATGCGCCCCATGACGTCGCCGGAGCCCGACTTATGATTTATCCAGCATGGCGCTTTGAGCCTGTCAGGAAGATTGAATCTGTTTCCGCCTTCAGGGATCCACCCGAACCGTTCAAGAGATTCCCGGGCGTAGTCACGCCCGAGATGCAGCTCGGAAGTACGGAAAGCGCCAGCAAAGATCCTCCCAGCGAACTCTGTCGTTCGTTCCGGGAGCGTTGTCGCTGACACCTGGGAATTTAGGCCCTTCAGCGCTTGCCGCACCGTACGGTGACGACCTAGGTGCGTCGGCATGGGGAATCCGGGGAAGGGCAGATCTCGGTGATGCCCAATAAGGATGGCCCTTTTGCGTGCTTGCGGAGCCCCGTAATCAGCCGCGTTCAGAACATGCCACTGAAATGAGTAATCACCGATGATGCCATCCTTGCCAGTGGCGTCTCGGAAGTCCTGGAGCTGCTGCGACTTACTGAAAGCGGGAACGTTTTCGACGATGAAGTATTTCGGTTTGGCCCTGCGAAGCGCTTCAGCGTACGGCCGCCAAAGCTGATTCCTGACATCGTCCGGGTCCTGCTTGCCTAGCTGAGAGAAGCCCTGGCACGGCGGTCCACCGATCACGACGTCAACTTCGGGGACTGCTTCCTTGATGAGCCAGTCCTGGATCGGGCCGCCGTATACCTTATCCCCGAACGTTGCCGCGAACGACGCAGCGGCCGCTGGCTCGAACTCCACAGCACGCTCCGTCACGAATCGGGACGAAGCGGCGTAGAATCCCTGGGTCAATCCGCCAGCTCCGGCAAAGAGATCCAATACGGTGACGGATCTCGAGGTCTTCTTGCGCACGTAAGGTGCGGCTACGGCGACGGATTCTATAGTCATGATGGACTAAGAATATCGGCTCTTCCACGATCGCCAGCCCAACGGCGCGTCAGCTGCTGGGAACTGAAAGAGATGGTCAGGCCGAGCCAGTGGTTGGCCGCCATGGCGGACCAACTTGGCGCACCGAGGATCAAACCTGGCCCGAGGTGATGCTTTGTCGCCGTCCTACCGCACTCGCTACCGTGCAAAGTGGTCTACGCATCCTCTGCTGCATCGATGGCACCTACAAGTAGCGCTGGGACTGCAGCCGGACAACCGGAAGCCCGTCGGTCACCTGTCTCGTGCCGACCTGCTTCTTGCGGCGTCACGGATTTCAGCCAGTTCCGTTCGAAGGCCATCCAGGACACCGCCGTTGACGAATTCCTCCAGATAGAGCATTCCGTTCAGAGCTGCGTCGAACGCCAGCGTCTCCTCCATGGCCGCGGCATTCGAGGCGTAGATGTCCAGAAAGGCATCGAGGATTCCTGCCCGTTCCTGCCCGACCTGTGACTGTCGGGAAATCACGAAGCGCCGGAAGTGCTCAATGACGCTGGCGTCGTCCGGTTCGGGCAGCGGTCGACGGAGAGCCTCGACGTCGTCAGGCAGTGCCGTCCGAATGTCCAGATCAAGCACGGTGCGGAAGAGCGCCAGTGACTGGGGTCCGTATGGAAGTTTCGCAGGCTGGTCGTACTCCCTCCGCTCCCATTCGCCTGACAGGACCTTTTCGGCCCCCCGGCTGATCTGGTTCACGATGTATCCGGCTCGGGACGAGAGGCCCATCGTGGTTCGGTAGGACGTCAGGTCGGCTGTCGCACGAAAGGCCGTCCAGACGATGTTGTAAAGCATTCCGAGATTGAGGGGCCCCCAGCTTGCGGCGACGGTGGCTCGTACCCGTTCGACTTGAGAGTCATCTAAGTACGCCCACCTACGCTCCGAGAGATTGTGGTTGACGTAGTTGATGACCTCGTCTTGGATGCGGGACCTCGCGGACCCGACAAGATCCCCGGACAACAGTGACGGCGAGGCGCTCGAGGCGGAAATCAGGGCCTCGAAATCTTTCCGCCTGTCTTCGGGCGTTCCTGACAAGCCAGCGAACTCCCACACCATCCGGGCGGGAAAATACTCCGCCCCGTTGTCGACGGCCTTGACCGCTTCCCAATCGGAAACGGCGACAGGCATCAGAACAGTATCGGCCAGCGCCACCAAGGCGTCGAACGACAAGCTGCCCACCACATCGAAGCCGTTCATACGGGCGGCGTATACGGACGATTCACGTAGTGCCTGGGCGGCGAGCAGCTCATCCAGCCCCAGCACGCCTGCAGGATTCCTTTGCTGCGAGGTTAGCCAAGCGGCAACTTCGGTTTGGCAGGACATGCACACTATTCCGGCGTGGCGATGCTGCAGTCGTTGATCATCCCAGAGCGCTTTTGCATCCTTCCGACTATGAACCGGCTTGGGTGGGAGGGGCTGGCCGCACCTGCGACAGGGAAGCCCGAGGATCTCTGCAGTGGCGGCGCAGGCGATGTGGTCTGCTGTCAGCGCAGGGTTAGCGCGCACGACTTCGTCATCCACGAGGTCTTTGATTTTGGCGGTGAAGACCAGCTCGCCGCGCCGGCCCGTCATGTTTTCCCAGTAGGCAGATGCTTTGTCGGATTCCGTTCCTGGCTCGCCCACGGGAGTCAGCAGGATAACGCCCACTTGTGTCTGGTTCAAAGCCGCCATCGTTTCTCCCTGCCTCCAACGTCCCCAGTGACCGTACACCAGAGGGCGAACGGGACGCATGGGATTGGCGCTGAAGTCAAAATTATTGTGCATCCTGCCATGGCCGACCGAGAAGTCGAGTGGTCACAGCGGGTCCGCAGACAATGTACCGAGCGTCCACTAGGGATGCCAGCGGATCGAGCCAGTGCCTCCGGGCCCGCCACATTCGGCCTTCCACGGTCCGACGGCTGCCCCGATTGACCGCAGGCGGACTCTTTACGGCAGAGAACATTGCTTCGGGAATTGCACGTATGGCCTCGCGCCGAAGCGGCGCGGGCTGGCAGGCTCCATCTAGCGCCGAAGGTCCGGTTCCCCCACAGTGCGGGACACTGGAAGTCCCGACCATGAAAGCGGGCCACCTTGATTAGTCTCCAGCACGATGCCGACGGCTCCATCAGGCTTCACCCGGCTGACTCCATGGGACTGAGCAGGGCCGGCGGCGCCGGCCAGCTCGACCCGCTGCTGTATCCGTGGGACCCGCCCGTGGCCTCGGGTGTCATGGACGGCAATGAATTCCGGCCCCTTGAGATTTCAGCCGGACTGGAGGAAGCCCTCGCGCAAGCCGGCGCGGCACCCCTGGAGGCCCGTTCCCTGGTGGTCTCCATCGGCTCGAATTCAAGCGCCGACGTGATGCGGCGGAAATTCGCCAACTACCGCCAGCCGGTCAGCGCGGTCCTGCCGCTGGTCCGGGGGCAGCTGCACAACATCGCCGTTGGCCACTCCGCCCACGTGAGCAAGGCCGGCTACAACGCCGCCGCCCCGTATCCGCTGATGGGAGAGTGCACAGCGGTCTGGCTTTCGTGGCTGGACGATGTCCAACTGATGGCCCTCGACGAAACGGAGCCCAACTACCGGCGGATCCGGCTCGACGGCGAAGCCTGCCCGCTCCTAGCGGACCACGGGGAACGTCCGGAGGAGTTTTCGCTGTTCACCTCGCGCTGGGGCGTCCTGACCGACGGCGACGGCGGGAGGCTTCCGTTCCTCGACCAGCCTGCCCTCTTCGGGCTCCTCGCCGGCAGCGGCACCGGGGACCTCCTGGCGGAGGGGAAGTCCGTGTTCGGCGGCCCGCCGGCGCTTGTTGCCGAGCAACTCGCGATACCCTCGGTCCAGGCCTGGGCCAAGGAATGGTTCAGCTCGGCCGGCCTCGCCGCGCCGGTTGACTTCGACGGGCCTTGCGCGGGGTAGCCACCCCTCTGGACGGCGCCTTCACCGGGCGGCGATGTTCCCGGCGATGTGCTGCGCGATGTACTCGGCGTCGCGGCCCACGCCCGCCACGATGGACGAGCCGTGCCCGGTCAGCCACGGCAGCCCGACGGCGTACAAGCCCGGGTGTTCGGTGACGCCGCGGTGGTGCCGGGGGTAGTTCCATTCGTCCAGCACCGCGATGTCCAGGATGCTGAAGTCCAGCCGGTACCCCGTGGCCCAGAGGACCGACGTGACGTTGGCGGCTTCGAGGTTCAGCCGCGCCGGCTCCGAAGGAAGCCAGCCGTCCGTGCGCGGCGGCTCCGGCTCCGGTGCCGACATGCCGGTGGCGGCAATATAGCTGTCGAACATCGGCTTCATCCGCTGGTAGAACGCCGCCTCCACCACGTCCAGGCGTTCCGGAAGGTCATCACTGAAGACGAGGTCGCCGTCGTGGGCTGCTTCCAAATGGCCGTGCAGCCGGACGCCGCGCCGGCCGAGGTCCCGCAGGTGGATGTCGTGGCCGCCGTCGGCGCCGGACACCAGCGGGTTGCAGGCGAACCTCGCCGCGGGGGAGGGCAACTGACCCACGGTGAGGCCGTCCAGTCCATAGTCGGGGCCGAATTGTGCAAGCTGCATCATCCAATAGAGAAGGTCCTGGCCGCGGTACCGGCGCGGCGCTTCCGGGCACGTGGACACCGCCAGGTGGATTTCGCGGCCGACGGCGAGCAGTTCCTCGGCGATCTGGCCGCCGGACTGGCCGGTGCCCACGATGAGCACGGCTCCCTCGGGCAGTTGGCCCGGGTTGCGGTAGCTGTCGGTGTGAAGTTGCAGGATGCGGCTGGGCAGTTGCGCCGACACTGCGGGGATTTTCGGCGTCTGGTAGCCGCCGGTAGCGAGCACCACGTTCCGGGCCCGCCAGCTGCCCTGGGTGGTGGCCACGTTGAAGCCGCCGCCATCCGCGGGCGCGATACGGGTGACATCCGCACCTGTTCGGACGGGAGCGTCGATGCTCTCCGCATAGTGCCGGAAATGGCCGATGAGGTCATCCCGCATGAATGCCTCCGGGGCGGGGCCGACGTACGGCATGCCGGGCAGCGCGAGCGAGAAGTTCGGCGTGTTCAGGCAAAACGCGTCCCACCGGTCCTGCCACGCCCCGCCAAGCGTTTCGCGCAACTGATGTTCGACGCCGGCCCGGCTTAGCCAGTAGCTGGTGGCCAAACCTGCCTGCCCGGCGCCGACGACGAGGGTGTCGACACTTTGCGGAGCCGCAGGTCGGGCGGCCGTCGGGGTCTCCATGGTTCTTCTCCCGTAGCCAGGGTTCAGGCGGGAATGTGGGCAGGGTATGCCCACAGCGTCGCTAAGAACAGGTGCCCGACGACGGCGTCGGCCCGCACTGCAGCCGGAGCCGTAGGAGCGCGGGATGGACTTGAACATTGTCCACGACGCGTGCCGTCGGTCGGTGTTACATGTAACATTGACCTATGAGCGTCAGGGATCGTGTAGCTCGGCACCGAGCTGCCATGCGGGAGCGAGGCTTCCGGCAGATTCAGATGTGGGTCCCGGATACGCGGACAGAGGAGTTTAGGCGTGAAGCCCGGCGGCAAGCGCTGGCGGTCGCGGCCTCCGACCATGCCAGCGACGACCAAGATTTCATCGAACAGATCGCGGAAGACTGGCCGGAGTGAATCGCGGTGAGCTGTGGACGGTTTCGGGGGGAACATATGCGCAGAAACCACGGCCAGCACTCATAATCCAGGACGACCTGTTTGCGGCCTCGGAGTCGGTCACGCTTCTGCCCCTGACGACTCAGTTGACGGATGCCCCGCTGCTGAGGCTGACCGTTGACCCCGGACAGCTCACCGGCTTGACGCAACACAGCCATATCATGGTGGACAAGCTCACAACTGTGAGGCGGGCCAACCTTGGGCAGCGGATAGGCCGAATAGATGCCAAGACCATGGTTGCCGTTGAGCAGTCCCTTGCGGTCTTTCTTGGGCTAGGGCGCTGACCTGTTCAGCCACAAAGCCGTTCCCGAGCCCAATCCCAGCGGATCAGCTCCTGTTCCAGGCGGACGGCCGGTCCGTAGGTGTCGTCGCCGAGCGCTTGGTAGAGCGTAGCCTCGTCCGGCGTCAGCCTGGTCAGCGCAGCCCGCGACGGTGACGGCTCGTTGCCCCAGGCATCCCTGTGCGAGAGGAGTGTTTTCGTATCCATCAGCACGCTCTCCACATGCGGGTGCACGGCACGGAGCTGGTCCAGGATCCGGAAGCCGTGGGTGTCAATGTCGCCCCAGTAGAAGATCGTGCAATCACGCAGCCACGCCGCATCCCGCAGGGACGAAAAGCCGTAGCCGGCTCCATAGAGGGCCAGCGTTCCGGGACGCTCCGGCAGGGCAAGGAAATTGACCTGGTTCTCCGTCGCAATCACGGTGTGCACCGGCAGCTGCAGCGTTCTGAAGGCTTCAGCTGTGACCGTGATGTCCCGGGCGCCGCCCAGAGTGGGCATCCTGGGATCCAGGACGCGGAACCGGACGAGCTCGGGCGGATGCAGGAATCCGTGCCGGCGGGCGAACCGTGCCGCCGGGGTACGGCCGGCCCCGTCGTCCAGGGCAACTTCCGGCTCGGCCGGCTCCACGGCTGCCTCGGCCTCGGCTTCCAGGTCGCCAACCTTGGAGAGGGGAGCGAGGGCGGCGAGCAGCTGGTCGATAACCTGCCGGTGGCCCTCTACGAATTTCGTGTGCACGCCGGGCAGCCCCAGCTGCCGGACGTAGATTCCCGGCGCGGGATTGTCCCGAAGCCACAGCGCGGCCCGAGCCGCCGTCAGGGAATCAGAACCCAGTTCGAGCAGTTTCAACGGGCGCCGCGCAGCCCAGTCCAACAGCAGCGGATCCAGCTCCCCGAGACCGGCGGTCAGCTCCCGGAACCGCGCCGCCTCCCGGGACTTGCCGACAAAGCCGATCTCGTCTTCCACGGTCGCGAACACGGCCGCGGCCGGAATCCGGTTGGAGCCCACCGTGCGGCGGCCCACCTCCACTGTTTCCAGCTCGTACGGGCCGGCCCCGGCGAACAGCTCAGCAGCCCACCGATGGGCCGCAGCGTAATCGCTCAACAGGGCTGCCGCCGTCGGACGTTTCAGCGAACGGCGGCGCGGGTAGGCTCCGGATGGTTCCAGCAGCTCCCGTAGCAGGGCACCGCTGTTCCACGCCTTCAGTGACTGCGCCCGGAGTCCTGCCAAGGTAGTCCAAGACTCCGCGGGGAAGTCCCTTCCCAAACCTCGCAAGCTCGGCTCGGTGCCCTCGGGACGCCGCTTAGGCACGCCGGTCCCGTTCGTCGCGGTATTCCTGGATGGTCATGTTGCGCAGCTGGGAGTCGTCGCCGTTGGTGTTCGCCACGAATCCCACGTGCGAGACGAACGGCTCGATCACGTGGATCTTCTGCAGCGGTGTGACGATCAGCAGCTGCAGGTTCATGCGCTGGAACAGCTGCAGGCCGTAGCGCGCGGACTCGTCGGATCCGCGGCCGAACGCTTCGTCGATCACCACGAACCGGAAACTCCGGCCGGGCTTCTTCCCGGCCGCAGCCGCCGACGTACCCCCGGCCGCCGACCCCAGCCCGAACTGGAAGACCAGCGCCGCGGCGAGGATCGTGTACGCCAGCTTTTCCTTCTGGCCGCCGGACTTGCCGCCGGAATCGGTGAAGTGCTCGAACTCCTCGCCGGTCTCGGTCCACTTTTCCGAGGCGGAGAACGTGAACCAGTTCCGCACGTCGGTTACCTTGGCCGTCCACCGCTCATCCAGCGTGGTCAGGCCTTCACGCCCGCGGAAGCGCTCGATCAGGCGCTCCACCTGCAGATACTTCTGCTCCGAGTACTGGTCCTCGTCGCCGATGGTCCCCTCCGAGCACGCCCGCAGGTCCGACATGAACTCGCGCACGTCCTGGTCCGAGGTGTTCTGGTGCTCCAGCTGGATGTGCCGGCCCGGGTTGTACTCGATCCCGGCCAGCGAATGGTTGATCTCGCCGATCCGGGTCACGATGTCCTGCCGCCGGCTGTCCAGGAAGGCGTTGAACGCGACCACCTCGTGGATGGTGTTCTGGTTCAGCGACTCCTTGAAATGGGCCTCGAAGCGGGGAAGATCGTTGCTGACCAGCTGCTCCAGCAGCCGGGTGTAGTCCGGGGCGGCCTCGAGGGCGGCGTCGATGTCCGTGGTCTCGTTGGGGTACTTGTTGCGGAAGTCGGCCATCAGCCGGACTGTGCTTTCCGCGGCCCGGGCAATGCGCTTGGACAGGGCATCAATCATGTCCGTCAGCCCGGAACGGACAGAGCTCTCCGCCGTGCCGGTGTTCTTGTACGTCAGGGTCTTGTCGCCGAGCGCCGCGGTGGTGAGCTGTTCGACGGCGGCCAGCACCCCGCCGTCGTGCGTCAGCGGTGTCTCCGCGAGAATGCCGCGGCATTCCTCGATCGCCTCCGCGATGTCCCTGCCGTCCTTCTCGTTGGCGCCCAGGCGTTCACGCAGCTTGCCGGCCTTTTCCTCGAGCCGCTCCAGCTCGGCGGTCACCGCGGATTCCTTGGCCGTGAGCTGCTTCAGTACGTCGCTGGCGGTCTCCAGTTCGAGCTTCTCGGCCTTGAGCTCTTCGATCCGCCGGGCCGTGAGCTGCCAGCTGATCTCGCCGAAGTCGGCCACCCCGCGTACGATACCGAGCTGCTGGTTTTGCCTGCCCAGATCGCCCAGGGAGGCGTTGACCTTTTTCAGCTGGGTCTCCGTCACCCCGAGCTGGCCCTTGACCTCGTCCTGTTCGGCGAGGAAGCGGCTGATCTTGTCGTGGTTGTCCCAGCCGAGCACATAGTTGCGCCGGTCCGTCAGCTCCCGCCGGTCGTCCTTTTCGTGCCTGCCGCGGACGCCCTTGAGCTGGCCGTTGACGGTCAGCGCCTTCGGGTAGCGGCGGAAGTCCTCGAGGGTGTCGCAGCAGACATGGTCGAACCGGGTGGCGAGTTCATCCAGCAGGAAGTTGCGGAACGGCGTGCCCGGCTTGATGGCGATCTTCGTGGCCAGCGTGCCCGGCTCCGCCGTCCTGGCCGCCGGGGATTCCCCGATCCGCAGGTAGACCAGCCGGCCGCGCAGATTGTTGGCATCCACCCAGCTGCTGACCGCCGCGTAGTGATCGGCCGGGACCAGCAGGGACAGCGCGAAACCGTGCAGCGTGCGTTCCGCGGCGCCCTCCCACGCGCCCTCGCCGTCGCGGACCCGCAGCAGTTCCCCGGCGTACGGCAGCGCCGCTTCCGTGATTCCGGTGCCGTCGCACAGCCGACGGCGGAGCTCCAGCTGGGGGAGCGGCAGCAGGTTGGGGCGGGACTGCAGGCTGCGCAGTTCGGCGCCGATCTCAGTGAGCCGGGCCGTCTGTTCGGTGCGGGTGATGGCCCACCGGGTGCGGCCGTCCTGGAGCTCATCGGACTGGGCGCCGAGCTGCGATTCGACCTCACCGAGCCGGGCCCGGTTCGCGTCGAACAACACCCGATCTTCCGGGGGCCGGAGTCCGAGATCCTTCGCTGCTGCACCGTAGGTTTCGAAGCGCTGCCGCTGGGTCCGGAACTGGTCAGTCAGCCGTGCAACGTCAGCGTCGATGGCCGCCAGCCGGCCGCCGCCGTTGGTGCGGATGTCCTCCTGGATGGCGGAAAGCTCGTGCCGCTTCCCGGTGATTTCGGTGCGCTGTTTTGTGCTGTCCTCCTGGAGTCGCTCTCCGGTGCGTTCCAGCTCCGACTGGTGTTCCAGGCTCAGCTGCAGCTTCCGGTCCGTGAACCAGGGATGCAGCTGGCGGCGCTGTTCGCTGGCCTGGTCGTACTCGTGGCTCAGATTCGCGTGCTGGGCGGCACCCTCCCTGATCGGCGTCAGCAGGGTGATCTGGTCCTTGGCCCGGAGCACCGCGTCGTGGGCCATCTTCAGGTCGTCGAAGTGGTGGATGAGGTTGCCGATACGCTCGCCGACCTTGTCTTCCTCCAGCATGTTGGTGCGCACGAAGGAGGTGATGTTCTCCACCTGCTTCATGGACACCGTGCGGTGGAACAGTTCCATGGCCTGGTTGCCGCTGATCCCGAACTGCCGCTTGAACGCTGCGGCGTAGGGCTCAAAGCTGTCATGGACGGCGACACCAGCGGCGCGGAGTTTCTTCTTCAACTTCGCGGGGTCCTGCCCGAAGTTTGAGAAGTCCGCAGCGATGGACTGGTCCGCCTCAGCCAACGAGTAGAAGCGGCTGGGTTGACCCGCTTCCTGGGTGGCCCACAGCGTGATGGCCAGGGTGACCGACTTGTCCAGCACGGCATTGTGGAAGACGGCGAGCACCACGGTCAGGGCGCCGGTCCCACGCAGTGCCACCGGCTTGGAGTACTCGCCGCCCGTGCTGCGCGTGCTCTTGTGGAAGCCGCGCACGTACGACGTCAGTGAGCGCTCCTTCTTCTGCGCGCCGGCCGCCTTGTTGTACTCGATCCGGTTCGCGGGCAGCAGCAGGGTGGTGATGGCATCGACCACCGTCGACTTACCGGAGCCGATGTCACCTGTGAGCAGGCTGTTGGCACCGTCCAGCCGGAACGTCCGCACGCCCTGGTGGAACGTGCCCCAGTTCAGCAGCTCCAGACGGTGCAGCCGGAAACCGGGGGGAGTGCCGCCGTCGTCCGTCGTTTCCTCCAGGCTGAACAAGGTGTCCTGCAGGTCAGCGGTCACTTGGTGTCCTCCTCCGCTGCGGTTGACCCGCTAACCGGCGTCCCAGCGAGAGTGGCACGGTAGTCTGCCAGCCGCGCGTCGAACTCCTCCAGCCACTGGGCGTCCACGAACGCCTTGAGGATGCGGACCACCTCGTACGTACCCGGCTGGCCCTTCAGCCGCCGCAGGAAGCCGAGTTCCACCACCTTCTTGATGTCGGTGGCGAGTCGGTCCATGGTCTTGGCTTCGTTGCTGGATTCGGGCAGGAAGACGGCGACCATGTCCGCGATGTCCTGCTCGGTCATGATGAGCCGGAGCTCGCTGCTGTTGGTGTCGAATTCCAGCATCCGGCCGCGCAGGAGGGCCAGCAACAGGCTGACGTTGAAGGTCAGCTGCCGCCGCGGAATCAGCCGGGGGAGATTGCTATCGGGGTCCTCGCGCGACTTCAGGAATGCGTAGCCCTCGGATTCGTCCAGGATCAGGTCCAGACCCAGCACGGAAACGTAGTCGCGGACCTGGGAGGACAAGCCCAGCAGCGACTGCCAGAGCTTCTCGTCCCCTTCGGCGTAGAGGACACCTTTGAACAGCCGTGTGACGACGCCGGGAAGTTCCTCGCGTGTGCGGAGTTCCGTTTCTGCAGTGGCTGGGGAATTCGCTGCCGGGTTCATGCTGGCCTTCCGAAGATGATCTGTTCGAGGGTCGCTTCGCGAATGCTGCCGTCGGACAGCTGCCAAGCGATTTGTTGGGAGGCCTCCGGGTTGATGCTCGCCCAGTCCGACTCCGTGGCCAGCTGGTAGTAGGTCACAATTTCCGCCAGGCCCTGCGAGACGGGGTAGGCGGCGGTGACCTCCGCGAGGGTGGTCTGTTCCGCTTCGGCGAGGACTGCGTCGATATTGGCCTTGAGCCGTTCCTTGTCCACGTGGAACTGGCTGAACAGGGCGCCGGCGTCCACGTCCGCGTCGTCGGCCGTGAGGACGTCGTCGTCCACCATCACCCGCCGAGTCGGCTCATACAGCGGCCGTTCGAAGGGCAGCGTAATGTCCACTGACGGGGCCGAAATGGTCATGAAGTCCCCCGACGGCGGCTGCTCCCGGGTGGCGAGGGCGCCAGACTCGATCCTCCGGATGAGCTGCATGATGCGCTTGTTCTCAAGGAACACCTTGTCGTCGAGCAGCCGGCGCATCTGCTGGGACAGCTGGCGGACGGTGCCCTGGGTCTGTTCGACGGCGGGCAGCCAGTCCTGGTGCAGGTTCACCACGGAGTGGAGGTTGTCCGCGTGGGCGAGAGCCTCGATCTGGGTGGCGCGCTGGAGGAGTTCCTGCAGTCTTGTTCGGGATTCCGGGGACATGAGGTAGTCCCAGAAGSCCTGGAAAGTACGCCCCTGCAGGGAGCTGCTGATGTCCTGCTGGTTGGCGAAGATCGATTCCAGGAGCTCGCCCTGGGTGCCGTCCCAGGTGGCGATCTGCTCGCGGACCTGGCGGTCCAGCTTCCGGAAGTTCTGTTCGACCTCGCGGAAATCCGAGAGGAGGTCCTTGGCCAGGGCGGTCAGCTGCTGGAAATGGTCCAGTGCTTCCGGGCCTGTCATGACGCGTATGTTGCCGTCCCGGATCCGCTGCATCTCGGCGTCGATCCCGTCGCGCTGCCGCTGCAGTTCGGCGAGCCGCACTTCGGGATCGGTCTCCGACTGCTGGACCAGCCGCTCCAGGACGGCAAAGATGCTGGTGAGCCGGGACTGGGTGGCCACGAAGTCGCGTCCGCGCAGGCCCTCCACCCAGCGGACAACGTCTTCCGCGGCCGCGGTGAGATCGTAGCGCGGCTCGTCCTGGCCTTGGATGTAGTACTTCCGCAGCCAGGCCCTCTCGGGGGCGGCCCAGTCGTCGAGGTACTCCGAGGCCTGACGCGGAAACTTGTCCTCGCCGTAGGCATCCCGCAAGCCGAAGAGCACATCGTCCAGGCTGTCGATGAGCTGCTGGCGGCCTAGGTTCCGCTGGTTGGGGCCAGTGAAGGCGGCCATGAAAAACGAGATGGCGAGAGGCGCGTTCTGGGCGCGCAGCAGGGACCAGCCTGCATGGCTTTCGCGCAGGGCGTTGATTGCGTAATAGTCCATCCGGTCCTCGTGGTGTTGCCCGCCTCACGTCCTACGTTCACTCTAAAGGGCGCCGCGGACATTTTCTGCGGACAAGGAGTTGCAACGTGGGCCGGCAGATAGCAGATGGCGGAAGACAGCAGGATGTCGCTACGGGAGAGACTGCCGTTCCCCGACGGCGACCGCATCCTCAGCCGTTACGTACGTCCGCCGTCGTCGTTCCAGTCTTTCCTGCTGGCCTGGCGACGGGATGTGGGCGGCTTTCGCGCGGTTGCAGCTGCTGCACGCGGCGACGAAGTTCCGCAGGCTGGTGGATCCGCCCTTGGACCACGGGTAGAAATGGTCACCATGTTCCGCAGGACGGGAACAACGGCGCCGGAAACCGGCCTCCATCTCGCACTGGCCCTCTGCCCGCGACATGCCTTCGCGGCGCTGCTGGCGGCTGAAGCGCCGGACCGGATCGCGGCGCTTCACGTCCCTCGCCCGGATTACCGACGCGCTAATGGTCAGGACGACGGCGAGTACGCCGGGAAGCGCGACGGCCGCCAGCACGCCGTCGAACATCCCAGTAAAGATGGCCGTGACGGTCGTGGGTGGTCGTACCGCAGTTGCTTTCCCGGAACGCGCCACGAGCGACAGGATGGCAGCGGCGAAGATCCACACCGTCAAGGCGGCCATGGCCAACCGGAGTAATTGGCGCGTCCAGTAGATGCGTTTCAATTCAAGCATTTGGTCTCCCCCATAAAGACTCCGGAAAAATGAAGACGGGCGTCCCGCTCGCTGAGACAGATCGTACCTTCGCTGGCGCTACGGGGAGCCGGTGCCTCTTCAAGCGGGGCGTTTCGCCGAGGGTGTTCTGGTTCAGTGCGGACTGCGCTAGCTTTTTTCTATGGCCACGGGCAAGCAACGGTGCTCCGCCCCCTGCAGGAATTTCTACTCAGAAGGAGGGGGAACGGTCATGAATCGACGAAACAAAATCTTCTTTGGTGTGATCGTCCTGTTGCTGGTGGTTGGCGGGGTGACATTATTTGCCCTCGACAACACCAAAAGGAACGGGGCCGCGGAGTACAACCCGCAGATCAACCCGGCAGATTTCACCACCGAAATCACCAACAAATACTTTGCGCTCCCTGTCGGCAAGAAACTGACGTACGAGACCACCGAGCAAGGAAGAGTCACCGAGAGGATCGAGATCGAAATACTGCCGGAGACGCGGACCATAGACGGTGTTGAGACGGTGGTCTATCTGGACAAGGAGTACAAGAGCGGGCAGCTCGTAGAGGAAACCCGGGATTATCTGGCGCAACACAAAAACGGCGACGTCTGGTACTTCGGCGAGGACGTGGACAACTACTCGAATGGAATCTTGGTGAACCACTCCGGCAGCTTTCTCCATGGAAAAGACGGCGCAAAAGCCGGGATCTGGATGAAGGCCGAGCAGCGCGTCGGCGACTCCTACAAGCAGGAATTTTACGTTGGCCACGCGGAAGATATGCGGGACACTGTGGCTACCGGCGAGACCGTCTCCACGAAATCCGGCACCTACACCGACTGCATCAAGGTCTACGACTGGACGCCGCTTGAAAAGAACTCCCGCGAGTACAAGTATCACTGCCCCCAGATCGGTGCGCTGGCCCTAACCGAGGACCTGGAAACCGGCAGCCGGTCAGAACTCGTGAATGTTGTAATGCCCTAAGTCTTGCTACTTCTTGGGCCGGGGCTTCGAAACCTTCGGTTCCTTCGGCGGCAGTCCGGCCACGTGCTCAAATGCTTTCGCCACCCAGGCCTTGGCTCGCGCGTCATCGCCGTCACCCTCGGCGTTCCAGACTTCCGGCAACCCGGTGTAGCCGCCCATGGGGCGCTCCGGCGGCCCGAACGGGACGGTCCGCTCGGTGCCTTCCAGCATCTCCTTGTCCGCCTCGGCCAGCTTCACGCCGATGGTGGGGCCGAACAGGCCGGCGAACATGTTGCCGTTCACGAAGGCGCCCAGGTTGCCGAACATCGGCTTGACGACCACCTCGGGATGGTCCGGCAGCACCGAACGGAAGTGTTCCTTGTCTGCGTCGGACGCTTTCGGCATTTCCATGGGTCTTCCTCCGGTAACTGACGATCGCGGGCTGGTCTTCCTGCAGGATATGCCCGCGGYCGGGCACGGTGCAGGCGGGGCTGCCCGCAGGCCACAGGGCGGGCGGCGGGCGCGGGGACGCTTGCCTCTACTGCCGCCCCCGCTTCGACGCTCATCTTCTTGAGCTGGAGAGA
>NZ_JBFTZL010000012.1:0-47635 GCF_056406825.1 Arthrobacter sp. P1_A5
CGCTTACCGTTCGGGTTGACGGGGTGACGTCCACCGGACGTCTTACCCTCGCCACCACCGTGGGGGTGGTCAACCGGGTTCATGGCGACACCACGGACGRTCGGGCGAACGCCCTTCCACCGCATACGGCCGGCCTTGCCCCAGTTGATGTTCGACTGCTCGGCGTTGCCGACCTCGCCGACGGTTGCGCGGCAGCGCACGTCAACGTTGCGGATTTCGCCGGAAGGCAGACGCAGCTGGGCGAAACGGCCTTCCTTTGCAACGAGCTGGATCGATGCGCCGGCGGAGCGGCCCATCTTGGCGCCGCCACCCGGACGCAGTTCGACTGCGTGGATTACGGTACCGACCGGGATGTTGCGCAGCGGAAGGTTGTTGCCGGGCTTGATGTCAGCGTCGGCGCCGGCCTCTACGAAGTCGCCCTGGGACAGCTTGTTCGGGGCGATGATGTAACGCTTGGTGCCATCAACGTAGTGCAGGAGGGCGATCCGAGCCGTGCGGTTCGGGTCGTACTCGATTTCGGCAACGCGGGCGTTGACGCCGTCCTTGTCGTGGCGACGGAAGTCGATCAGACGGTACTGGCGCTTGTGTCCACCACCCTTGTGACGGGTCGTGATCTTACCGGAGTTGTTACGGCCACCCTTTTTCGGGAGGGGACGTACCAACGACTTTTCCGGCGTCGACCGCGTGATTTCAGTGAAGTCCGCTACGCTCGAGCCGCGACGGCCCGGGGTAGTCGGCTTGTATTTACGGATTCCCATAATTTATTTCCTCGTTAAAGTGGTCTCCGCTATGAAAGCGGACCGCCGAAGATGTCGATAGTGCCTTCTTTGAGGCTCACAATTGCACGCTTGGTGTTCTTGCGGGTACCCCAGCCGAATTTGGTGCGCTTGCGCTTACCGGCACGGTTGATGGTGTTGATCGATTCGACCTTGACGGAGAAAATCTTCTCCACGGCCAGCTTGATCTCGGTCTTGTTCGAGCGGGGGTCCACCAGGAAGGTGTACTTGCCCTCGTCGATCAGGCCGTAGCTCTTTTCCGAGACAACGGGTGCAAGCACGACGTCGCGCGGGTCTTTGATGGTGGCTGCACTCACTTGGCATCCTCCTCGTTCTTTGCAACCTTGTCAGCAACGAATGCTTCGTAGGCAGCCTTGGTGAAGACTACGTCGTCGGAAACGAGAACGTCGTAGGTGTTCAGCTGGTCTGCGTACAGAACGTGAACTTCCTCGAGGTTGCGCACGGACAGTGCAGCAACATCGTTGGCGCGCTCAATGACAACGAGCAGGTTCTTGCGCTCGGAAACTCCGCGCAGGGTTGCCAGTGCTTCCTTGGAGGACGGCGTGGAGCCGGCAACCAGGTCAGCAACGACGTGGACGCGGCCGTTGCGGGCGCGGTCCGAGAGTGCGCCGCGCAGTGCAGCAGCAATCATCTTCTTGGGGGTGCGCTGGCTGTAGTCACGCGGCGTGGGGCCGTGGACAACGCCACCACCGGTCATGTGAGGAGCACGGATGGAACCCTGACGGGCGCGGCCGGTGCCCTTCTGCTTGAACGGCTTGCGACCTGCACCGGAAACCTCGGCGCGGGTCTTGGTCTTGTGGGTACCCTGGCGAGCAGCAGCGAGCTGGGCAACGACGACCTGGTGCAGCAGCGGCACGTTGGTCTGTACGTCGAAGATCTCTGCAGGCAGGTCAACCTTGACAGTGCTAGTCATTGAACTAGGCTCCCTTCACGGCGGTGCGTACGAGTACGACCTGGCCGCGGGCGCCGGGAACGGCGCCCTTGATCAGGAGCAGCGACTTCTCGACGTCAACCGCGTGGACCGTGAGGTTCAGCGTGGTGTGACGAACGGCGCCCATGCGGCCGGCCATTTTCATGCCCTTGAAGACGCGGCTCGGGGTGGATGCGCCACCGATAGAACCGGGCTTACGGTGGTTCTTGTGGGCACCGTGGGAAGCTCCAACGCCGTGGAAGCCGTGACGCTTCATAACACCGGCGAAGCCCTTACCCTTGGTGGTGCCAACGACGTCGATCTTCTGGCCGGMTTCGAAGAGCTCTACGGAGAGCTCCTGGCCCAGCTCGTAAGAGTCAGCATCTGCAGTGCGCAGTTCTACGACGTGGCGGCGAGGCGTGACGCCTGCCTTTTCAAAGTGACCAGCCAGCGGCTTGGTGACCTTGCGGGGATCGATCTGGCCGTAGCCGATCTGAACGGCGACATAGCCATCAGTTTCTGCGTTGCGCAGCTGCGTGATGACGTTCGAGTCAGCCTGGACCACAGTGACGGGGATGAGCTTGTTGTTCTCGTCCCAGACCTGGGTCATGCCGAGCTTCGTGCCCAGCAGGCCCTTTACGTTACGGGTTGCGGTCATAGTCTCTCAGCACCTCCCTACAGCTTGATTTCGATGTTCACGTCGGCCGGCAGGTCGAGACGCATGAGCGAATCAACAGCCTTGGGCGTGGGGTCGATGATGTCGATAAGACGCTTGTGCGTGCGCATTTCGAAGTGCTCGCGGCTGTCCTTGTACTTGTGCGGAGAGCGAATAACGCAGTAAACGTTCTTCTCCGTCGGCAGCGGCACGGGGCCAACTACAGTTGCGCCTGCGCGCGTGACCGTCTCAACGATCTTCCGTGCTGAAACGTCAATGACCTCGTGGTCATATGACTTCAGCCGGATGCGGATTTTTTGTCCCGCCATGTCGCCTGACTCTCTTTCAGTCTGTGCTTCCCCTGATTAGGGCTGCCCTGTTCACTTACTAGTTGTATGGCTGCCGAAGCATTTGAAGTCGTGACTACCACCCGCCGCACAAGCTGAATCCGGAAGGATCCGGGTTCCTCAACCTGCCGACGCAACCGACCCCCGCGGTCGGGCGTGTCGCATGTTTTCACACGTACGCGTCCGCAATTCCATGGGGAGTGGGTTATGTTTGGTCTCTYACTTGGACCCTGGCATCCGGCATTATCCGGATCGGGACGCGAAAGAGCGCTTGAACAACTCATCTAGTATGCCGGAATTTGCGGGCAGAAGCGAATCAGCCCCTCTGCACGGCCTTGCAGCCACAGTACTGCAATCGCAGTAGTGCAATCACAGTACTGCAAGCGCAACCGTGCAGCCGTGCAGCCGAACAGGCAACGTACTGCAGTCGCAGTAGTGCAATCACTACCGGAGGGCCATTGTCCTGAATCGCCGTCGAATGGATGATAGGGGCATGACTGTGCAGGACTCTGTAGCAGTTCAGGCCCTCGCCGCACGCCTGAGCCCCGGATTCACCCTGGGTGTTTCCTCCGCGGCCTTCCAGATCGAGGGCAGCCTTGCCGCCGGCGGCCGCGGACCCTCCGGCTGGGACGCCTTTGCCGAAAAGCCCGGCAACATCCTGCATGGGCACTCCCCCGCCGTGGCCTGCGACCACTACAACCGCGCCGAGGAAGACATCGAACTGATGCGCGATCTCGGGATCGATTCCTACCGCTTTTCGATCTCGTGGCCGCGGGTCCAGCCCGAGGGCAGCGGCCGCTTCAATGCGGCCGGGCTGGACTTCTACGACCGCCTGATCGACCGGCTCCTCGCCGCCGGCATCTCCCCCATGGCCACTCTCTACCACTGGGATACGCCGCTGCCCCTCGAGCACCGGGGCGGCTGGATGAACCGTTCGACGGCGGAACGGTTCGCCGAGTACAGCGCGGCCGCCGGCAAGCGGTTCGGCGACCGCGTGGCGCAGTGGGTGACGCTGAACGAGCCCGCCTCAGTTACCCTGAACGGCTACGCCCTGGGCGTGCACGCGCCCGGCCGCGGCCTGCTCTTCGATGCCCTGCCGTCGGTGCGGCATCAGCTCCTGGGGCACGGGCTGGCGGTTCAGGCGCTGCGCGCGGAGGGCGTCGCCGGCGCCGTCGGGGTCGCGAACCTGCATTCCCCGGTCCGGCCTGCTTCCGGTTCGCCAACAGACAGGATGCTGGCCAGGGTGTTCGACTTCGTGCTGAACCGGCTCTACGCTGACCCGATCCTCCTGGGCCGCTTTCCCCGGCTGCCGCTGATCGCCCGGCCGTGGTTCCGTTCAATGCGGAGCATCAGCGACGCGGACCTGGCCACGATCCACCAGCCGCTGGATTTCTACGGCCTGAACTATTACTACCCCGTGAAGGTGGCCACGGGACGCGGCGTCGACAGCCCCTCGGCAACCGCGGAGGCGATGCTGAAAGTCCCGTTCCATATGGCCGCGTTCCCGGAGTACGAACGCACGGGATTCGGCTGGCCGGTCGCTCCGGACCACCTGGGGATCCTGCTCCGGGAGCTGAAGGACCGGTACGGGTCTTCGCTGCCGCCGCTCTACATCACCGAGAGCGGGGCGAGCTTCCCCGAACCCGACCACGTCACCGGCCCCATTCCCGATGCCGGCCGGATCAGCTACCTCGCTGCACACCTCAGCCAGGCGGTCGAGGCCACCTCCCCCGGGGGCGTGGCACACGACGTCGAACTGCTCGGCTATTACGTCTGGACGCTGATGGACAACTTCGAATGGGCGGCAGGCTACTCGCAGCGCTTCGGCCTGGTGCACGTCGATTTCACGAGCCTCAAGCGCACCCCGAAAGACTCGTACTACTGGTACCAGGCCCTCGCGCGGGCACGCCGGGCCTGAGCCCCGCCCGGCCCCGCTACTGGTTGCGGTTGGACCTATTGATGCGCTTGGCGCGCTCGATCTCCTGGCGGAAGTGCCTCTTCGCCCAAAAGAACGCGACGACGACCGCGGCGGCGATCAGTAGAAAAATGAACCAGCCCATGGTGAACTCCCTTCCCTTCCTGCAAAGGTATCAGGAACTTAAAAGGAACAGCCCCGCTGCAAGTGCAGCGGGGCTGTTCCCGATCCTCTGGTCAGCTGCCAGACGGCTGGCTGATCAGGGGCAAAGCATCAGATCGGCAAGTAATTACTTGATGATCTTGGTGACGCGTCCTGAACCAACGGTGCGGCCGCCTTCGCGGATAGCGAAGCCGAGGCCCTCTTCCATTGCGATCGGCTGGATGAGCGCAACGGTCATCTCAGTGTTGTCGCCGGGCATAACCATTTCCGTGCCTTCCGGCAGGGTGATAACGCCGGTTACGTCCGTGGTGCGGAAGTAGAACTGCGGGCGGTAGTTGGAGTAGAACGGGTTGTGACGTCCGCCTTCGTCCTTGGAGAGGATGTAGACGTTAGCCTCGAAGTCGGTGTGCGGGGTGATGGAACCCGGCTTGACGACAACCTGGCCACGCTCGACATCGTCGCGCTTCAGACCGCGGAGCAGGAGGCCACAGTTCTCGCCGGCCCATGCTTCGTCGAGCTGCTTGTGGAACATCTCGATACCGGTAACCGTGGTCTTCTGGACCGGGCGGATGCCGACGATCTCGACCTCGGAGTTGATGGCGAGGGTTCCACGCTCGGCGCGGCCCGTAACAACGGTGCCACGGCCGGTGATCGTGAAGACATCTTCGATCGGCATCAGGAAGGGCTTGTCACGGTCACGTACGGGGTCCGGAACGGACTCGTCGACAGCAGCCATGAGGTCCTCAACGGACTTGACCCAGACGGGGTCGCCTTCGAGCGCCTTCAGGCCGGAAACGCGAACAACCGGAGCCTCGTCGCCATCGAAGCCCTGCGAGCTGAGCAGCTCGCGAACTTCCATTTCAACGAGGTCGAGGAGCTCTTCGTCGTCAACCATGTCAGCCTTGTTCAGCGCGACCAGCAGGTAGGGAACGCCAACCTGGCGGGCGAGCAGAACGTGCTCGCGGGTCTGAGCCATCGGGCCGTCAGTGGCGGCAACCACGAGGATTGCACCGTCCATCTGAGCAGCGCCGGTGATCATGTTCTTGATGTAGTCAGCGTGACCCGGAGCGTCTACGTGTGCGTAGTGGCGCTTCTCGGTCTGGTACTCAACGTGGGAGATGTTGATGGTAATGCCGCGCTGACGCTCTTCGGGAGCAGAGTCAATCGACGCGAAGTCACGCTTCTCGTTGAGAGTCGGGTACTTGTCGTACAGCACCTTGGAAATGGCGGCCGTCAGCGTCGTCTTACCGTGGTCAACGTGACCAATGGTACCGATGTTAACGTGCGGCTTAGTCCGCTCGAACTTTGCCTTTGCCACAGGTTCCTCCTAGAACGTTTTCAAATTGACTTACCCTTCGGCCGCGCTTGTCGCGGCAGAAACTCCAGTAAGTCTACTTGGGGGGCTTTGGATTGATGAAATTGCAGATTCAGGTACTAATGCTAGTGCCTAGAGCCTGTTCGTGCAGGCGGCC
Organism: Arthrobacter sp. P1_A5; assembly: GCF_056406825.1. Classification (NCBI taxonomy): domain Bacteria; kingdom Bacillati; phylum Actinomycetota; class Actinomycetes; order Micrococcales; family Micrococcaceae; genus Arthrobacter; species Arthrobacter sp. P1_A5. The sequence continues at coordinate 6,259 of NZ_JBFTZL010000012.1, forward strand.
GAACTCCGGCCTGGCCGGACTACAGCTGACCGGAGTCCGGCCGCCTGCACCAGATGTGTCTCCGCTGGCGGAGACGCACCCGAGTTTCTTGTTGCTGCGAGGCGTCCTGGGGACTACTCGCCGCGGTTCTTCTGGATGATCTCGTCGGCGACTGCCTTCGGGACCTCGGCGTAGCTGTTGAACGTCATGGAGTACACAGCGCGGCCCTGGGTCTTCGAGCGCAGGTCACCGATGTAGCCGAACATGCCGGACAGCGGGACGTGTGCGCGAATAACCTTGACGCCCTGGGCATCTTCCATGGACTGCATCTGGCCACGGCGGGAGTTGAGGTCACCGATAACTTCACCCATGTATTCCTCAGGGGTGCGGACCTCGACATCCATCAGCGGTTCGAGCAGGACAGGGTTCGCCTTGCGTGCGGCTTCCTTGAAAGCCATACGGCCGGCGATCTTGAACGCCATTTCCGAGGAGTCAACATCGTGGTAAGCGCCGTCAATCAGCGTCGCCTTGATGCCGACAACCGGGTAACCGGCCAGGACGCCGTCGTTAAGCGCGTCCTGGATGCCGGCGTCGACCGACGGGATGTACTCGCGCGGAACGCGGCCACCGGTGACCTTGTTCTCGAACTCGTACAGCTCGCCACCTGAGGTGTCCAGCGGCTCGATCGCGATCTGGATCTTTGCGAACTGGCCGGAACCACCGGTCTGCTTCTTGTGCGTGTAGTCGTGACGCTCTACAGCACGCTTGATGGTTTCGCGGTAAGCAACCTGCGGCTTGCCAACGTTTGCCTCGACCTTGAATTCGCGGCGCATGCGGTCCACCAGGATGTCCAGGTGGAGCTCGCCCATGCCGGCGATGATGGTCTGGCCGGTGTCCTCGTTGAGGGAGACCTGGAAGGTCGGGTCCTCAGCGGAGAGCTTCTGGATGGCCGTGGAGAGCTTCTCCTGGTCACCCTTCGTGTTCGGCTCGATCGCAACCGAGATCACGGGCTCCGGGAAGCTCATGGACTCGAGGACAATCTGGTTGGCCGGATCGCACAGGGTGTCGCCCGTGGTGGTGTCCTTGAGGCCGATCGCTGCGTAGATGTGGCCGGCGGTAGCGCCGTCGACGGGCATTTCCTTGTTGGCGTGCATCTGGAACAGCTTGCCGATGCGCTCCTTCTTGCCCTTGGTGGAGTTGACCACCTGCGAGCCTGCTTCCACGTGACCGGAGTACACGCGGACGAAGGTCAGCTGGCCGAAGAAGGGGTGCGCGGCGATCTTGAACGCCAGTGCGGAGAAGGGCTCTTCAGAGGAGGGCTTACGGGTAAGCTCCTTCTCTTCGTCGCGGGGATCGTGACCGATCATCGGCGGGACGTCGAGCGGGTTCGGCAGGTAGTCCACCACAGCGTCGAGCATGGGCTGGACGCCGCGGTTCTTGAATGCAGAACCACAGAAGACCGGGTAGATCTCAGAGTTGATCGTCATCTTGCGGATGCCGGCCTTGAGCTCATCGATGCTGATCTCTTCGCCCTCAAGGTACTTCTCCATGAGTTCCTCGGAGGACTCGGCAACGGTCTCAATGAGCGTTGCGCGGTACTCTTCGGCCTTCGCCTGGAGGTCAGCAGGGATCTCGCGGATCTCGTACTTGGCACCCATGGTGACGTCACCCTTGGCGTCGCCGGGCCAGACCAGCGAACGCATGTAGAGGAGGTCGACGACGCCGATGAAGTCGTTCTCGGCGCCGATCGGCAGCTGCATGACGAGCGGCTTGGCACCGAGACGGCTGATGATGGTGTCGACGGTGAAGTAGAAGTCAGCGCCGAGCTTGTCCATCTTGTTGACGAAGCAGATGCGCGGAACGTTGTACTTGTCAGCCTGGCGCCAAACAGTCTCGGACTGCGGCTCCACGCCTTCCTTGCCGTCGAACACGGCGACTGCGCCGTCGAGGACGCGCAGGGAGCGCTCAACCTCGACCGTGAAGTCAACGTGGCCGGGGGTGTCGATGATGTTGATCTGGTTGTTTTCCCAGAAGCAGGTCACGGCGGCAGACGTGATGGTGATGCCGCGTTCCTTTTCCTGTTCCATCCAGTCAGTCGTCGAAGCGCCGTCGTGCGTTTCGCCGATCTTGTGGTTCACACCCGTGTAGAACAGGATGCGCTCGGTAGTAGTGGTCTTGCCGGCATCGATGTGGGCCATGATGCCGATATTGCGGACCTTGCTAAGGTCGGTAAGCACGTCCTGTGCCACGGTGTCTCCCTTTCGGATGGACTGCACGTTCGCCGCCGGCTCAGTCGAGCCGGCGGCGTCCGGGAAGTATTACCAGCGGTAGTGTGCGAAGGCCTTGTTGGACTCGGCCATCTTGTGGGTGTCTTCGCGACGCTTCACAGCGGCACCGAGACCGTTCGAGGCATCCAGGATTTCGTTCTGGAGGCGCTCGGTCATGGTCTTTTCGCGGCGGGCCTTGGAGTAGCCAACCAGCCAGCGGAGGGCGAGGGCCGTGGAACGGCCCGGCTTGACCTCAACGGGAACCTGGTACGTGGCGCCACCAACACGGCGGGAGCGGACCTCAAGTGAAGGCTTGACGTTCTCCATGGCCTTCTTGAGGGCTGCAACGGGGTCGCCGCCGGACTTGGCGCGAGCACCCTCGAGTGCACCGTAAACGATGCGCTCTGCGGTGGACTTCTTGCCGTCAACCAGCACCTTGTTGATGAGCTGGGTGACCAGCGGGGAGCCGTAAACGGGATCTAGAACTAGCGGCCGCTTGGGGGCCGGACCCTTGCGAGGCATATTACTTCTTCTCCATCTTTGCGCCGTAGCGGCTGCGAGCCTGCTTACGGTTCTTGACACCCTGGGTATCGAGGGCGCCACGGACGATCTTGTAGCGGACACCCGGAAGGTCCTTCACGCGGCCGCCGCGGACGAGCACAATGGAGTGCTCCTGCAGGTTGTGGCCCACACCGGGGATGTATGCGGTGACTTCAATGCCGCCGTTGAGGCGCACGCGAGCAACCTTACGCAGAGCCGAGTTCGGCTTCTTCGGGGTCGTCGTGTAAACGCGGGTGCAAACACCGCGGCGCATCGGGCTGCCGTTAAGCGCGGGAGCCTTGGTCTTTTTGACCTTAGGCGTGCGGCCCTTGCGGACCAGCTGGTTAATCGTAGGCACTCTCGTGTTCTCCGTTTTATCCGGAGCGGCCGTTGGCGGCCGCTCTCTTGTCGCTGCGCCTCGCCGCCCGAGCTTTGAAGTTCTCTCCAGAGCAGCTGAGGCGAAGCCTTAATAGTCGGACCGCACGCCGGGGTCCAAGGACTTTCGACCCGAACTGCCCCTAGGCATGCGAAAATGTGGCATACGTTGCACAAGAACCCTGCAAACCGGAAACGTCGTCCTGGTTGAATCTTTCAGCTGCAAGCTGTCTGACTCAAACCGGCGCACTCATCCACTGCCACAATAACAATTAGTCTCAAGTCTAACACGGACGGGTCCCAGCCCTTAATCGGCGGGGCTTACCACTGGAAAGGCCCCGCCCCCACCGAGGTGGGAACGGGGCCTGTCAGTCACTCAGCTCAGCGGAAGTCGCTGCCGAGATCGTAGTCATCCAGCGGGATGGCGTGGAACTCGGGAGCTCCGTCGCCGCCCAGCGAGTCGTAGGAGAAGTCACTGAATGCGCTGGGGCCGGTGAACAGGTTGGCCTTTGCTTCTTCAGTGGGTTCCACGGTGACCTCGGTGTAGCGCGGGAGACCCGTGCCGGCCGGGATGAGCTTACCGATGATGACGTTTTCCTTGAGGCCGAGCAGCGGATCGCTCTTGCCTTCCATGGCCGCCTGCGTCAGGACGCGGGTGGTCTCCTGGAAGGAAGCTGCGGACAGCCAGGACTCGGTCGCCAGGGACGCCTTGGTGATGCCCATGAGCTCGGGACGGCCGGATGCCGGCGTCTTGCCCTCGGACACAACGCGGCGGTTGGCCTCTTCGAAACGGCTGCGTTCGGCGAGCTCGCCGGGCAGCAGATCCGATTCGCCGGACTCGATGACCGTGACGCGGCGCAGCATCTGGCGGACGATAACCTCGACGTGCTTGTCGTGGATACCGATGCCCTGGCTGCGGTACACGCCCTGGACTTCGTCCACCAGGAACTTCTGCGCGGCGCGGGGACCCATGATGCGCAGCACCTGCTTGGGGTCGACCGGGCCGTTGATGAGCTTCTGGCCAACGCTGACGTGATCGCCGTCTTCGATGAGAAGACGTGAACGGCGCAGCACCGGGTAAGCGATCTCTTCAGATCCGTCATCCGGGGTGATGACCAGGCGCATCTGGCGCTCGGACTCTTCGATGGTGATGCGGCCGGCTGCTTCAGCAATCGGTGCGACACCCTTCGGAGTACGGGCTTCGAAGAGCTCCTGGATACGGGGCAGACCCTGGGTGATGTCGTCGCCACCGCTGGCGGAAACAGCACCACCGGTGTGGAACGTACGCATGGTCAGCTGGGTACCCGGCTCACCGATGGACTGCGCGGCAATAATGCCCACGGCCTCACCGATGTCGACGGTCTTGCCAGTGGCCAGCGAACGGCCGTAGCACAGGGCGCAGGTGCCGACGCTGGACTCACAGGTGAGTACGGAGCGGACCTTGACCTCGGTGATGCCGGCTGCGAACAGTTCGGCAATGACGACGTCGCCGCAGTCGGTGCCGGCAGCTGCCAGGACCTTGCCCTTGGAGTCGACGACGTCGACTGCCAGGGTGCGGGCGTAGGCGCTGTTCTCGACGTTCTCGTCCAGGACGAGGACGCCGTTGGCGTCGGCCACCGCGATGGCCGTCATCAGGCCGCGCTCGGTACCGCAGTCCTCTTCGCGGACGATGACGTCCTGCGACACGTCCACCAGACGACGGGTCAGGTAACCCGAGTTGGCGGTACGCAGGGCGGTGTCAGCCAGACCCTTACGGGCACCGTGCGTGGCGATGAAGTATTCCAGCACCGAGAGGCCCTCGCGGTAGGAGGACTTGATCGGACGCGGGATGATTTCACCCTTAGGGTTGGCCACCAGGCCACGGATACCCGCGATCTGACGGACCTGCATCCAGTTACCACGTGCGCCCGAGGACACCATGCGGTTGATCGTGTTCATCGGGGACAGGCTGTCACGCATCGCCTGGGCGATCTCGTTCGTTGCCTTGTTCCAGATCTCGATCAGTTCCTGGCGACGCTCGTCGTCGTCGATCAGGCCCTTGTCGTACTGGCCCTGGATCTTGGCGGCCATGGTCTCGTAACCGGCGAGGATCCGCGGCTTGTCCGTGGGCACCTCGATGTCGGAGATGGCAACGGTCACGCCGGAGCGGGTGGCCCAGTAGAAACCGGCATCCTTCAGGTTGTCCAGCGTTGCCGCCGTGATCACCTTCGGGTAGCGCTCGGCGAGGTCGTTGACGATCGTGGACAGCTCGCCCTTGTCGGCAACGTTCTCAACCCACGGGTAGTCCGCGGGCAGCGTCTGGTTGAAGATGACCTGGCCGAGCGAGGTCTCGACCAGTGTGGTCTGACCGGGCTCCCAGCCCTCCGGGGCTTCCCAGCCGGCGTAGGGCACGAAGCCCTCGAGCCGGATCTTGACCTTGGAGTTCAGGTGCAGCTCGTGAAGGTCGTAGGCCATGATGGCTTCCGCGACCGAGGAGAAGATCCGGCCTTCGCCAGCTGAACCGACACGCTTGGTGGTCAGGTGGTAGAGACCGATGATCATATCCTGCGACGGCAGGGTCACCGGGCGGCCGTCAGACGGCTTCAGGATGTTGTTCGAGGAGAGCATCAGGATGCGGGCCTCGGCCTGGGCTTCGGGGCTCAGCGGCAGGTGGACTGCCATCTGGTCGCCGTCGAAGTCGGCGTTGAACGCGCCACAAACCAGCGGGTGCAGCTGGATTGCCTTGCCTTCAACAAGCTGCGGCTCGAACGCCTGGATGCCGAGACGGTGCAGGGTAGGTGCACGGTTCAGCAGCACGGGGTGCTCGGTGATGATCTCTTCGAGGACGTCCCAGACCTGCGGACGGTAACGCTCCACCATGCGCTTGRCCGACTTGATGTTCTGGGCGTGGTTGAGGTCCACCAGGCGCTTCATCACGAACGGCTTGAAGAGCTCCAGGGCCATCTGCTTGGGCAGACCACACTGGTGCAGCTTCAGCTGCGGGCCGACGACGATGACCGAACGGCCGGAGTAGTCGACGCGCTTGCCGAGGAGGTTCTGGCGGAAACGGCCCTGCTTGCCCTTGAGCATGTCGCTCAGGGACTTCAGCGGACGGTTGCCCGGTCCGGTGACCGGACGGCCGCGGCGGCCGTTGTCGAAGAGGCTGTCAACAGCTTCCTGAAGCATGCGCTTCTCGTTGTTGACGATGATCTCCGGMGCACCGAGGTCRAGCAGSCGCTTGAGGCGGTTGTTSCGGTTGATCACGCGGCGGTAGAGGTCGTTGAGGTCGGAGGTCGCGAAGCGGCCACCGTCCAGCTGGACCATCGGGCGCAGTTCCGGCGGGATCACCGGGACGGCGTCCAGCACCATGCCGAGCGGGCTGTTGTTGGTCGTCAGGAACGCGTTGACCACCTTGAGCCGCTTCAGGGCGCGGGTCTTGCGCTGGCCCTTGCCGTTGGCGATGATGTCGCGCAGCATGTCCGACTCGGCCTGCATGTCGAAGTTCTCAAGGCGCTTCTTGATGGCCTCGGCGCCCATGGAGCCTTCGAAGTACATGCCGTAGCGGTCGCGCAGTTCGCGGTACAGGCCTTCGTCACCTTCCAGGTCTGCGACCTTGAGGTTCTTGAAGCGGTCCCAGACCTGCTCGAGGCGCTCGATTTCGGCGTCGGCACGCTTGCGGACGTTCGCCATCTGGCGGTCAGCGGAGTCGCGGGCCTTCTTCTTGTCGGCAGCCTTCGCGCCTTCGCCTTCGAGACGGGCAAGCTCGTTCTCAAGGTCGCGGGCGATCGTGGCGATGTCCGAGTCGCGGTTGTCGATCAGCTGCTTCTTCTCGATGTCGTGCTCAACCTGGAGGTTGGGCAGTTCTTCGTGGCGGCTGTCGGCGTCGACGCTCGTGATCATGTAGGCGGCGAAGTAGATGACCTTTTCGAGGTCCTTCGGTGCCAGGTCAAGGAGGTAGCCCAGGCGGGAGGGAACGCCCTTGAAGTACCAGATGTGCGTGACCGGGGCGGCGAGCTCGATGTGGCCCATGCGCTCACGGCGGACCTTGGCGCGGGTGACCTCAACGCCACACCGCTCGCAGATGATGCCCTTGAAGCGCACGCGCTTGTACTTGCCGCAGTAGCATTCCCAGTCGCGGGACGGGCCGAAGATCTTCTCGCAGAAGAGGCCGTCCTTCTCGGGCTTGAGCGTGCGGTAGTTGATGGTTTCCGGCTTCTTAACCTCGCCGTACGACCAGCCACGGATGTCTTCCGCGGTGGCGAGGCCGATCTGCATGAGGCCGAAGGAGGATTCGCTGGACATATGGTCCCTGTTCTCTCTTGTTCTCTAAATTCTGAAGTCTTGGGTTACGGGAAGAGGGAGGTGGCTTAYGACGGCGAGTGCGAACCCGCCGTCGTAAACCCCCCGCTAAACCTCTTCTACGGAACTGGGCTCTGCACGAGACAGATCGATGCCCAGTTCTTCCGCAGCCGTGAAGACTGCGTCATCAGAGTCACGCATTTCAATTGTGGTTCCGTCCGTGGAAAGCACTTCCACGTTCAGGCACAGCGACTGCATTTCCTTGATCAAGACCTTGAAGGACTCAGGAACGCCCGGCTCGGGGATGTTCTCGCCCTTGACGATGGCTTCGTAGACCTTCACACGACCGTGGATATCATCCGACTTGATCGTCAGCAGTTCCTGGAGCGTGTACGCGGCGCCGTAAGCCTCGAGCGCCCACACTTCCATTTCACCGAAGCGCTGGCCACCGAACTGTGCCTTACCACCCAGCGGCTGCTGCGTGATCATGGAGTACGGGCCGGTGGAGCGGGCGTGGATCTTGTCGTCCACCAGGTGGTGGAGCTTCAGGATGTACATGTAGCCGACCGAGATCGGATCCGGGAACGGCTCGCCGGAGCGGCCGTCGAACAGACGGGTCTTGCCGGAGGAGTTGATCAGGCGGTCGCCGTCGCGGGTGACGTTGGTGGAATCGAGCAGGCCCGTGATTTCCTCTTCACGCGCACCGTCGAAGACCGGCGTCGCCACAGTGGTCTGGCCACTCTCGCGCGGCAGGTTCGGCAGCTGCTTGACCCACTCGGGCTCGCCCTCGATCTTCCAGCCGGTCTTGGCAACCCAGCCGAGGTGCGTTTCCAGCACCTGGCCGACGTTCATGCGGCCCGGAACACCCAGCGGGTTCAGGACGATATCAACGGGGGTGCCGTCGGCAAGGAAGGGCATGTCCTCGATCGGAAGGATCTTGGAGATAACACCCTTGTTGCCGTGGCGGCCGGCGAGCTTGTCGCCGTCGGTGATCTTGCGCTTGGCAGCGACGTAGACGCGCACCAGCTGGTTGACGCCCGGGGGCAGCTCGTCGTCGTTGTCGCGGTCGAAGACGCGGACACCGATCACGGTGCCGGACTCGCCGTGCGGCACCTTCAGGGAGGTGTCGCGCACTTCGCGGGACTTCTCACCGAAGATGGCGCGCAGCAGGCGCTCTTCCGGGGTCAGCTCGGTCTCGCCCTTGGGGGTGACCTTACCAACCAGGATGTCGCCGGCCTCAACCTCGGCACCGATGTGGATGATGCCGCGCTCGTCCAGGCCTGCCAGGACTTCCTCAGACACGTTCGGGATGTCACGGGTGATTTCCTCGGCACCAAGCTTGGTGTCGCGGGCATCGATCTCGTGCTCCTCGATGTGGATCGAGGACAGGACATCCTCGGCCACGATGCGCTGGGACAGGATGATGGCATCCTCGAAGTTGTGGCCTTCCCATGACATGAATGCCACGAGCAGGTTCTTACCGAGGGCGAGCTCGCCCTGGTCCGTTGCCGGGCCGTCAGCGATGATGCCGCCGACCTCCAGGCGCTGGCCTTCGCTTACCAGGACACGGTGGTTGTAGCAGTTGCCCTGGTTGGAACGGGCGAACTTGTTGATGCGGTAGTTGGTTTCCGTACCGTCGTCGTTGAGCATGATGACCAGCTCAGCGGAGACCTCGGTAACCACACCGGCCTTCTTGGCGATGACAACGTCGCCGGCGTCGACGGCTGCGGCGCGCTCCATGCCGGTACCGACGAACGGTGCCTCGGAACGGACCAGCGGCACGGCCTGGCGCTGCATGTTGGCACCCATGAGTGCACGGTTGGCATCGTCATGCTCGAGGAACGGGATCAGGGCGGTAGCCACGGACACCATCTGGCGCGGGGAAACGTCCATGAACTCGACGTCGGCGGCGGGAACCAGCACAGGCTCGCCTCCACCACCGCGGGCACGGACCAGGACGGTCTCTTCCGCGAAACGCTTGTTCTCGTCGAGCGGTGCGTTGGCCTGTGCGATCAGGACCTCGGCTTCGTCGTCGGCCGTGAGGTACTTGACCTCATCGGAGACGACACCCTCGGCGACAAGGCGGTACGGGGTTTCGATGAAACCGAACGGGTTGATGCGTCCGTAGGAAGCCAGCGAACCGATCAGACCAATGTTCGGGCCTTCAGGAGTTTCGATGGGGCACATACGTCCGTAGTGGGACGGGTGCACGTCACGAACTTCCATGCCGGCACGGTCACGGGACAGACCACCCGGGCCAAGCGCGGACAGGCGGCGCTTGTGGGTCAGACCCGAGAGCGGGTTGTTCTGGTCCATGAACTGGGACAGCTGGGAAGTTCCGAAGAACTCCTTGATGGCTGCCACGACGGGACGGATGTTGATCAGGGTCTGCGGCGTGATGGCCTCGACGTCCTGGGTCGTCATGCGTTCGCGGACGACGCGCTCCATGCGGGACAGGCCTGTGCGGACCTGGTTCTCGATGAGCTCGCCGACGGCGCGGATGCGGCGGTTGCCGAAGTGGTCGATGTCATCGATCTCGACGCGGAGCTCGTGGTCCTGGCCGTCGCGCTTGCCCATGAGGGTCTTCTCACCGGCGTGCAGCGCAACCAGGAACTTGATCATGGCCACGATGTCTTCAACGTGCAGGACCGAAGCTTCCTTGTCGCCAAGGGAGCGGTCGATGCCAAGCTTGCGGTTGATCTTGTAACGGCCGACCTTGGCCAGATCGTAGCGCTTGGAGTTGAAGTACAGGTTGTCCAGCAGGGACTGGGCAGCCTCAACCGTGGGCGGCTCGCCCGGTCGCAGCTTCCGGTAGATGTCCAGCAACGCGTCTTCGCGGGTCTCGGTGGCGTCCTTCTCCAGCGTGGCGCGCATGGAGTCGTACTGGCCGAATTCCTCGAGGATCTGGCCTTCGGTCCAGCCGAGGGCCTTCAGCAGCACGGTGACGGACTGCTTGCGCTTGCGGTCAAGACGGACACCGACCTGGTCGCGCTTGTCGATTTCAAGCTCGAACCAGGCGCCGCGGGAGGGGATGATCTTCGCGGTGAAGATGTCCTTGTCGCTGGTCTTGTCGGCGGTGCGCTCAAAGTAGGCGCCCGGCGAGCGGACCAGCTGGGAGACGACGACACGCTCGGTGCCGTTGACGACGAAGGTGCCCTTCTCGGTCATCAGCGGGAAGTCACCCATGAACACGGTCTGCTGCTTGATTTCGCCCGTGTTGTTGTTCATGAACTCGGCCTTGACGTACAGCGGAGCCGAGTACGTTGCGTCCCGGTCCTTGCACTCAGCCATGGTGTATTTGGGGTCAGCGAACTCCGGCTCGGAGAAGCTCAGGGACATGGTGCCCTGGAAGTCTTCGATCGGGGAGATCTCTTCGAAGATGTCGGACAGACCCGAGGAGGTGGCGACGCTGAGGTCGCCTTCTTCGACGGCCTTCGCAACGCGCGCCTGCCAGCGTTCGTTCCCGACCAGCCAGTCAAAGCTGTCGGTTTGCAGGGCGAGCAGATTCGGAACATCAAGGGGTTCGTGAATCTTTGCGAATGAGAGCCGGCGGGTTGCACCGTCGGTGCTGTCGGCATTGATAGCGGTAGCGTTGTTTACATTAGAGGTGCTCGAGGCGACCAAGAGGGATCCTTCCACAGACCTTCAGGCGTTGTCAGATCTCCCCCGTTATGCACTCTGCAGAATGACTCCGCAGCGCTACCAGTCCGGTTCCGCTATATGACCCGGGACCCGCGCTGTCCATAGCTGGTGCACGTGGTAGACGGCACATTGATGGAACAGCTGTCAGGCTAAGCCCACCGCTATATGAAGGCTGAAGGTAAACAGGGAAGACGCAAATATCTACGATACGGCAAAGCAACCTACTTGTCTACCCCACTTCCGGCGGGATTGCAAGCACGAAGGTTGGCGGAATTTTCCCGGGCTCCTGGCGGAACCATTCGCAAGCTGCCCCGGGCAGCGCCCGGGGTGAGCGGGTCAGCGGCCGGGACCGTGGCCCGGACCGGGCCGGATCCGGGGCCGAATGGATAGGTGACGGGGCTCACGATAACGTAGACATAAGTCGAAGTAGATCGGAAGAAAACACCATGAGCAATCCTGCAGACAACAACGATGTTGTCATTCTCGCCGCAGCCCGCACCCCCCAGGGGCGCCTGAACGGGCAGCTGGCCAGCTTCACCGCCGTCGAGCTCGGCACCCACGCCATCCGCGCGGCCCTGGCCGCCAGCGGCGTCAAGGCCGACCAGGTGGACAGCGTGATCATCGGCCAGGTCCTGCAGGCCGGCGCGGGCCAGAACCCTGCGCGCCAGAGCGCCATCGGCGCCGGCATCGGCTGGAACGTGCCGACGGTGACCATCAACAAGGTCTGCCTCTCGGGCCTCACCGCCGTGATCGACGCCGCCCGGATGATCCGCAGCGGGGACGCCACGGTGGTGGTCGCCGGCGGCCAGGAGTCCATGACCCGCGCACCTCACGTGCTGCCCGGTTCCCGGCAGGGCTGGGCGTACGGCACGGTCCAGGCCCTGGACGTGGCCGCGCACGACGGCCTGACCGACGCCTTCGACGGGCAGTCCATGGGACTGTCGACCGAGAGCAAGAACCTGACCCTCGGCATTGACCGGGCCTCCCAGGACGAGGTGGCGGCCCAGTCGCACCAGCGTGCCGCCCGGGCCGCGAAGGACGGCGTCTTCGACGGCGAGATCGCCCCGATGAGCGTCAAGCAGCGCAAGGGCGATCCGATCGCCGTCACCTCCGACGAGGGCATCCGGCCCGACACGACCGTCGAATCGCTGGCCGGTCTGCGCGCGGCGTTCGTCACGGACGGAACCATCACCGCCGGCAACTCCTCTCCCCTGTCCGACGGCGCTGCCGCCCTGGTGCTGAGCAGCCGGAAGTTCGCCGAGGACAACGGTCTCGAGTACCTGGCGGTGGTCGGCAAACCGGGCCAGGTCGCGGGGCCGGACAACTCGCTGCATTCCCAGCCGTCGAACGCCATCAAGAACGCCCTGGACAAAGCCGGCTGGTCCGCCGCGGACCTCGACTTCATCGAAATCAACGAGGCTTTCGGTTCTGTCGCGGTGCAGTCCCTGAAGGATCTCAACTATCCGCTGGAGCAGTGCAACATCCACGGCGGGGCCATCGCCCTGGGCCACCCGATCGGGGCCTCGGGGGCCCGGCTGGCCCTGCACGCGGCCCACGAACTCAAGCGCCGGGGTACCGGCAAGGCGGCCGTGTCCCTGTGCGGCGGCGGCGGCCAGGGCGAAGCGCTGCTGCTGTACCGCGACTAAATCCGGTAACCGGCGGGCGGGGCGGGCCCGGACCACTGGGCGGCCGGGCGGACCGGGCGCCGCCGACAGGAGTCAGGAAGGTTTGACGCGATGCCAGAGCAGAAAACAACCAGCGGCCGCGAACGGTTCCTCGCCGACGCCGCGGCGCGGGGGCTGGACGTGGAGATCGTCGAACGCCTCGCCGCCCGCAGCCTTGAGGAGGCGGCCGGTATCCTCGGGATCCGGCCCGCGGATATCGTGAAGTCGCTCGTGGTCAAGCACAAGGACGGCAGTTTCCTGTTCGCACTGGTCCCCGGCGACCGGCAGATTTCCTGGCCCAAGCTGCGGGCGCTGCTGGGCGTCAACAAGCTCTCGCTGCCGACGGCGGATACGGCTTTCGAGGCCACCGGGTACGAGCGCGGGACCATCACGCCGCTCGGCAGCATCCGCCCCTGGCCCGTCTACGCCGACCAGACCATCACGGGCCGTCGGATCTCCATGGGCGCCGGCGAACATGGCTACAGCGCGTTCGTGGACGCGGACGCCCTGACGGCGGCGCTGGGCGCCGTCGTCGCCGACATCACTGAGCCCAACTAGCCCGCCCGGGTTAACAGCAACGCGGGGTCACTTCCGGCCCATCCCGACCGCCGGGATGGGCGCAAAGTGACCCCGCCTTGTTGTTGGAGTTGGGGTTAGGCGGTGACCGTCAGTGGCGTCCCGTTGACGGTGAGCCGCCAGTTGGCCTGGCTGAACACGGCGACGTCCAGGGTGCCGCGGTCCACGACATAGTCGATGATGCGCTGCCGGATCTCCTGCTGGCTGTTCGAGAGCACCGGCGCGTTCTTCACGGCCGGGAAGTTGCCTCCGCCGCTCTGCCGGTAGTTGTTGATGGCCAAAGCAAATTCCTGCTCGGGCGCCAGCGGCTGGCCGCCGTAGCTGAGCTTGGCGATCCGGTCCCCCGCCGGCCGGGCGAGGTCGATCTCATAGTTCAGCGGTGCGTCCAGTCCGTAGACGACGTCGTAGTTGTAGTCGGGCGTGCCGTTCGGGGCCGTAGCCGTCACAGCGTTGGTGACGTCCTGGGCCCTGGCCGTGGTGGCGGTCACCGGTTTGAAGTACTGGGCGGACCACTCCAGGTATGCCTTGACCTGCGCGCCGGTGACCTTGATGGCGAGCAGCGTGTTGTCGAAGATGTAAAGTCCTGCGACATCGCGGATGGTCAGCGGCCCGGCCTTGACGTCCACAGCACGGGAGAACGCCGCCGCAATGGACAATACGGGCAGCCCTGCCGCGGGAGTGTTGGCCAGCTCGGCCTTGACTGTGCTGGCCTGGACGTAATTAATGGCGTCGATCGCGGCGGAGTCCTCCCAGCAGGCGGTGGCCGTGCTGAGCGGCGCCGTGGAAGTTCCGATGACCTCGTTGACGTAGTTCACCGTGGCCTCGTGCCCGGCCTGAACGGCCCGGACGACRGCGGGATCGGGGGCGACGGTCTTGGCGTCCAAAAGGAGCGAATGCGCCGCGGTGACGGTCCACTGCCCTTTTTCCTTGACGAGTTCGAGGTCCATGACGGAGACGCGCATGCCCCACTTGAGCGGCTCGGTCAGGAGCACCTGCTTGCCCGTGGCCTTGTTCGTGACGAAGCGCTCGGGGATCTCCAGGTGGGCGTGCCCGACGAGGATGGCGTCGATGCCCGGGACTTCCTCTGCCAGCTGGGTGGACGCGTTCTCGGGAAAGGGCAGGGCGTCACCGTAGGAGGACCCTGGAGTCGCCCCCGAATGGCTCGTGACGATCACGACGTCGGCCCCAGATGCTTTCACCTGCGGGATGACGGTTCTGGCCTCTTCTACGATGCCGTTGAAATCGAGCTTGCCCTCGACGTTGTCCCGGTCCCAGAGTGCGCAGCCCGGCGTCACCAGGCCGACGAGGCCGACCGTCAGCCAGCCGCTGTCCGTCTTGATCCGCTTCAGGACGTAGGGGGTGAAGGCTCGCCCGCCCGACACGGCGTCGTGCACATTGGCGCCCAACAGCGGGAAGTCCAGCTGCCGCTCCCAGGTGCGCAGAAGCCCAATGCCGTAGTTGAACTCGTGGTTGCCCAGCCCCACGGCGTCGTAGCCGATCGCGTTCATGGCCAGCGCCATGGGGTGTTTCACGGTTGCCGAGATGGGGTAGATCTTGGCGAAGTAGTAGGCCAGGGGCGTGCCCTGGATGGTGTCGCCGGCGTCTATGGTCAGGGTGCTGGCCGCGCCGCGCTCGGCCCGCATGGCGTTGATCAGGGTCGCGGCCTGGGCAATCCCGATCTTGTTCCCGGCGGCGTCGGCATAGGGGACGTTCTTGAAGTAGTCCCAGTTGAAGACGTTGTTGTGCAGATCCGTGGTGCCGAGCACCGTCAGGGTGAACTGATTCTTGGCAGTCGCCCTGCCACTGGCTTCGCCGGCGACGGCCTGCGCCGCCGGGGCTCCGGCCAGCGCGGCGGCGGCCGCGCCGCCACCCACGAGGGCTGCGGCGAGCATGGCGCGGCGGGAGGGGGAAGTGTTCGGGTCCGTCATTGTGGGTGAACTCCTGAGCGTTGGGGGCCGGTGGGCACAAATCCAAAGTCTAGGGTCGCGCCATCAAGTGCGACAGGGGTATCAGAAAAACTTTGCCGAATCCTTGGGTATCGTTCACCGGCGCCGGCTTCCGGCCCGGGCGATTCGGGTTTCCGGTCCGGGAACGCAGGAAACCCCGCCCACTGAGTGGACGGGGTTTCCTTTGAGCAGTGCGGACCGCGATTGATCCGGACGGCGGGTATTACTTGAGGGTAACGCGGGCGCCAGCTTCTTCGAGCTGAGCCTTTGCCTTCTCGGCAGCTTCCTTGGTGGCGCCTTCGAGAACAGCCTTGGGAGCGCTGTCAACCAGGTCCTTGGCTTCCTTGAGGCCCAGGSMGGTGATGGCGCGRACTTCCTTGATCACTGCGATCTTCTTGTCGCCAGCAGCTTCGAGGATGACGTCGAAGTCAGTCTTCTCTTCAGCTTCTTCTGCAGCAGCGGCGGGGCCGGCAACGGCAACAGCAGCAGCAGTAACTTCGAAGGTCTCTTCGAAGAGCTTGACGAACTCGGAGAGCTCGATGATGGTCAGTTCCTTGAAAGCTTCAATGAGCTCTTCGTTGGTGAGCTTCGCCATGGTGTGGCGTCCTTCCTATAATGGTGCGCGGCGGCCCTGAGGCTCGCTGTGACACCGGAGTCTTATGGAGAAGAGGACTAGTTCTCTTCGGGGGCTGCGGCTTCGGCCGGTGCTTCGGCCTCGGCTGCTGCATCTGCTGCGGGAGCTTCTTCAGCGGCGGGTGCTTCGGCTGCTGCCGGGGCACCGTTCTCTTCTTCAAGCTTGAGGCGCAGTGCGTCGATGATGCGTACAGCAGCGGCAGCAGGAGCCTTGAGGATCCCTGCAACCTTGGCGAGCTGCAGCTCACGGGACTCGAGTGCTGCCAGGGCAGCTACTTCGCTGGCGTTCAGTGCCTTGCCCTCGAAGTAACCGGTCTTGATGACCAGCTGCTTGTTGGCCTTGGCAAAATCCGTCAGGCTCTTGGCAGCTGCAACTGCGTCACCCTTGATGAACGCGATTGCAGTGGGGCCGGCGAGCTGACCGTCGAATGCTTCGACACCAGCTTCCTTGGCTGCAATGGCGGTCAGGGTGTTCTTGACGACCGAGAACTTGGTTTCCTGGCCGAGAGAGACACGCAGCTGCTTGAGCTGTGCAACGGTGAGCCCGCGGTATTCGGTCAGGACAGCGGCGTTCGATTCCTTGAAATCGTTAGTGATCTCAGCTACTGCTGAAACCTTGCTAGGCGTTGCCATAACCCTCCTTCCGGGGATAGTGCCGGTACGTCCGGGTCCCCGCTCAAAAGAGCTAAAACTAAAAAACGCCCCGCGCAGATGCACGGGGCTTGTCTCGACGCGGTCCATGACCGCGGAGCTTTGCTTCGTTCACCTGCGCCGGCCGCCCTATGTTCAGGGTCCTTCGTCCGGAAATCCACTGCGCTCTCCCGGCGCGACTGCAGAAGTGAGTCTTGCTTGGGAGAGTGGATTTCCAACAACCGACGGTCTTTGGTCCTCCAAGCTTACGGGACACGGCGCGCGTGTTCCAAATCGGGCCCGGCGGGCAGGGGCAGCGCAGGACTTCAGCGAAAGACTTCAGCGCCCGACGTCGGCCCGGGACCTCAGCTGACAGCCGGTCCGAAGTTGGGGAGTTCTTTTTGCCAGAGACCCGTCACTCCCGCCGTCGTGAAGCCGAGCTGCTGGTTGACCTTCAGCAGGTAGCGGTTCTCCGGAGCGTTCCACGTGTACAGGACCCGGGCGTCCGGGAACTGTTCGCTGAGCCGTTCCATATTGGCGACCTTGATCAGCAGCCCGAGCTTGTTGCCGCGGTGTTCCTGCAGCACCACCGTGTCGTCCTGGAAGACGACGTCCGGGCGCAGGGCCAGGACACTGATGGTGGTCAGGCCCACGAGCGTTCCGCTGGCGATGTGCTCGACGGCGGTGACCACCGTCCGGCGGCCCTGGGCTATGGTGACTTCCTCCGCTTCCCGGAGGATGCCGCCGTCGAACACCATTTCCTGGGCATCCGGCCCCGGCACTTCGTCCTCGCCTGCCTGGTTTTCCAGCGCGGCGACGGCCTCGAGCCACTGGTCAGGACACCGGTCCGTCCAGTGGTGCAGACGGTAGCGGCCGGCATTGGCTTCCTCGGCCTCGGCCTCGAGGTCGGCGACGAGCTTGGTGTCCAGCGGCAACGCACAGGAGCTGAACTGCTCTATGTGCTGCAGGGTGTAGCCGGTATGGCGGGCAAATTCCACGTCACGGCTGCCCAACGGGACGAACCCGACGCCGCTGCCGGGCACGAGCTGTTCGGCCTCCGGGTCCGTCAGGGTTGATCCCGGGTGGTTGGTGTCGATCAGGATCGTGTGTCGGCCCTCGTCCCGGGCGAAATGTTCGGCGGCCGCCAGCAGCTGCCTCCCCACGCCCTGGCGCCGGAATTCCGGCAGGATGTCGAGCGTGAATTCGGCGAGATCGAGGTTGTCCACGAGCGGCAGGGCGATGTCCGCCGTCCCGACAATCACGCCGTCGATCTTGGCGACGAGGATCACCTGACGTTCGTAGGGGTCCGCCATCTCAAGCAGCTTTTCCTGCGGCGCGTAGGCGAGGTCGTCGGTGMCCCAGGTCTGCATCCGGACCCTGCGCCCCACCTCGATCGCGGCGAGAAAGTCGGCGGCATCGGGCGCGTCAAGGGAATCGGGGATCCACAGCTGCTCAATCCGTACATCGTTTGCCATAGAGGGCATCTTCCCAGCCGTTGTGCCACCCACCATCGGTACGGCCCGGCTCAAACCGGGCTTTCAACCGCCAGCATATGCTGGTTTGGGCCGCTGTTCCATTGGTGACGCCGGGCAGTTTCCGCTCCAGCCGGCGCCCTGCAGCTTCTGCCCCAGCCGGCGCCCGGTCAGTTCCGGATCTCACTGCCGGTGGCTGCGCCCGCGGCGGCAGCGGTCCGCTGCCACTCGCCGTCGTAGCCCGCCGGCTTGAAGCCCAGCGCSAYGTTGATGCCGAGCATGTGGTCGTTTTCGGCGGCGTTGTATGTCAGGACGCGCCGGACCGCGGGGTACGACTCCCGCAGCAGGCGCAGGTTGCGGATCTTGATGAGCATGCCAAGCCGGTGGCCGCGGTGGCCCACCGCGACGAGGGTGTCGTCCTGGTTGGCCAGCCATGGCTTGTCGGCTGTTGTCTGCAGGACGGTATAGGCGGCCAGTTCGCCGCTGGCCCGGTGCTGTGCCGCCACCACGAGGGCGGACTGGCCGGCGCGCCGCCAGGTGTCCTCGACGTGGCGGACGCGGGCGACGTCCCAGATTTCCGCCTCGTAGCTCAGCGCTCCGGAGGGGGCGTCGGTGCTCATGCGGGACATGAGCACCGCGAGCTGGGCGGCATGTTCCTCCGGGCAGGAGTCGGTCCAGTGCAGCAGTTCATAGTCCCCCGCGCGGGCCAGGGCGTCCCGTTCCAGGGCGTCGAGGTCCGCGGCGGTCGGGACGTCGAGCGAACTGAACCGTTCGACCTGCTCCAGGCGGTAGCCGGCTTTTCCGGCGAAACGGACACCCGGCGCGCCGGCGGGCAGCGCTCCGGTCCCCGTGGCGGGCTTGATGAGGTTGGTGCCATCGACGTCGAAATCGGCCGGGTGCTCCGTGAAGGTCTGCAGGATGGGCCGCCCGTCGGCGGCGGCCAGCGCCTCGGCGTGCACCAGCAGTGCCCGGCCGATCCCCCGCCCGGCGAAGGCATCCAGGACGCCCACGTGCAGCAGTGCACTGCCCAGATTCTCCTGCAGTTCACAGCGGACCCAGGAGTTGGCCGCCATGCGCCCGTCGACGCGGACGAAGAAGAGCCGCAGCCGGGTGTACGCCGTGTCCCGCCAGTACTGCAGGCGGGCCGCCGCGGACGATGCCCGGTCCAGGTTGCCCCAGGTCTGCAGGATGAGCTCATCGCAGAGTTCCATGAATTCGAGGAACTCCGCCGTGTCAGCGGCATCGGTGTCAGCGGCATCAAGGCTGGCGGGCAGGGAGAGTTCCTCGATGAGGTACGACGGCGTAGTCACCGGGACAGCCTAACCGGCAAGTCCGGCGGCACCAAGGGTCCCGGATGCCAAGCTTTGCGCACGCCACGGGTCCCGGCGCAGGACGGCAAAAGGCCGCCCCGCAGTTGCGGGACGGCCTTTGGCTGGAACCGGCGACGTCAGCGACGCCGCAGTTCCGTGGATCCGGTGAGGACTAGACCTCGGTCAGGACCTTGGTGACGTTGGGGTCAACCGAGATGCCCGGGCCGAACGTGGTCGCCACGGTGGCCTTCTGGATGTAGCGGCCCTTGGAAGCGGACGGCTTGAGGCGGAGGACCTCTTCCAGTGCGGCTGCGTAGTTCTCGGCCAGCTTGATGGCGTCGAACGAAACCTTGCCGATGATGAAGTGCAGGTTTGAGTGCTTGTCGACGCGGAAGTCGATCTTGCCGCCCTTGATGTCGTTGACGGCCTTGGCGACGTCAGCGGTCACGGTGCCGGTCTTCGGGTTCGGCATCAGGTTACGCGGACCCAGGACCTTACCGAGGCGGCCAACCTTGCCCATGAGGTCAGGGGTGGCGACGGCGGCATCGAAGTCGGTCCAGCCGGCGGCGATCTTTTCGATCAGGTCATCGGAACCAACGAAGTCGGCGCCGGCCGCGATTGCAGCCTCAGCCTTGTCGCCCGTTGCGAAGACGAGGACGCGGGCGACCTTACCGGTGCCGTGCGGCAGGTTGACGGTGCCGCGGACCATCTGGTCGGCCTTACGCGGGTCAACGCCGAGGCGGAAAGCGACCTCAACGGTGGCGTCGAACTTGGACGGGTTGGTGTCCTTGGCGAGCGTCACTGCCTCGAACGGCGCGTAGAACTTCTCCGCGTCGATCTTGGCCGCGGCTGCCTCATATGCTTTGCTGCGCTTTGCCATGCTGCTTATTTCTCCTTGTGCAGTTGTGGTCTGCGGACCGCGCTGGGCCCTGCCACAGGCGGCATTCCGGCTGGTGTATCCGTTCCGGAATTCCGCTGTTCATTGTTTAGGTGGTGCCGGCTGGCCGGCGGTGCTGACGGCGTCGTGACCGGTTTCCCGATCCCGGCGCATCAGCGGTGGGGAATTAACCCTCGACGGTGATACCCATGGAGCGGGCGGTGCCGGCGATGATCTTCGCTGCGCCTTCGAGGCTGGTGGCGTTGAGGTCTTCCATCTTGGTGGTGGCGATCTCGTTGACCTGGGCCTGGGTCAGCTTGGCAACCTTGACGGTGTGCGGGGTAGCCGAACCCTTGGCGACGCCTGCAGCCTTTTTGATGAGCTCTGCAGCCGGCGGGGTCTTGGTGATGAACGTGAAGGAACGGTCCTCGTAGACCGTGATTTCCACGGGGATAACGTTGCCGCGCTGGGCTTCCGTCGCAGCGTTGTACGCCTTGCAGAATTCCATGATGTTGACACCGTGCTGGCCGAGCGCAGGACCGATCGGCGGGGCCGGGTTAGCGGCACCTGCCTGGATCTGCAGCTTGATGAGGCCGGTGACCTTCTTCTTGGGAGCCAATGTAGGTCCTTCTCTCAAATACGTCCTGGGGCACAGGAGCGTGCCTCAGGTTGGTGGCCGCCATGGCAAGGCGGCCGGCCGCTCCGTGGCTGCTAAGCGGGCAGCCCGGGGCGAATTCTTAGGGAACAGCTAGATCTTGCTGACCTGGTTGAACGCCAGGGTGACCGGAGTCTCGCGCTCGAAGATGGACACCAGCACCACGAGGGTCTGGGAATCGATCTTGATCTCGGAGATCGTGGCGGGGAGGGTCTCGAACGGGCCTTCCTTGACGATGACCGACTCGCCAACCTCGAAGTCGACGTCGACCTGTGCGGCGGCGTGCTTGACCGGCTTTCCCTTCTCGGCCTGCTCTTCTTCGAAGACCGGCGCGAGCATGGAGAAGACCTCATCGAGGCGGAGCGGGACCGGGTTGTGGGCGTTGCCCACGAAGCCGGTGACACCGGGGGTGTGGCGGACGGCGCCCCAGGAAGCGTCGGTCAGGTCCATGCGGACCAGGACATAACCGGGGATGCGGACACGGTTGATGACCTTGCGCTGGGCGTTCTTGATCTCAACGACTTCCTCCATCGGAACCTGGATTTCGAAGATGTAATCTTCCATGTCCAGGGTCTGGATGCGGGTCTCAAGGTTGGCCTTGACGCGGTTCTCGTAGCCTGCGTAGGAGTGAATGACGTACCAGTCACCCTCCTGGCGGCGCAGCTTGGCTTTGAACTCGTCCGCGGGGTCGACGTCGGCCTTGGCGGCCGCCGCTGCCAGCGCGTCGGCGTCAGCCTCATCAGTGTCGGTGTCAGCCTCATCAGCGTCGGCTGCATCAGCGTCGGCGTCGTCTGCCGCTTCTTCTTCCGTGGCTACGGCCTCGTCAGTGACGTCGRATTCGGGCGCAGCAGACACAGCCTCGGACTCTTCCGCGGCTTCCACCGCGGCGTCCTGGCTCTTATCCAGCTCAGTCTCAGTTACCTCGAGCTCCTGCTCAGACACTTGGTCTCCTGCTTCCTCATTGCCTAACATGCCTATTTAAATGACTCAATTCCGCACACCCCGCGGAATCTCCGGTTTCCCGGGGCATCCACGCAGTCTGCGGACCGGTCGCCTTAGCTGTCCGTGGGGGCGCTGCCGCCGAAGACCCAGCTGACCGCGGTCCCAAAGGCCAGGTCCAGCAAGGTGACGATCACCATCATGATGGTCACGAACACCAGTACCACGAGCGTGTAGTTGATCAGTTCTTTACGGGTCGGTGCGACGACCTTCTTCAGTTCGCCAATGACCTGGCGGATGAAGATCGCGATACGAGCGAAGAAGCCGGGCTTGGCGGCATTCTTGGCGGGGCGGCCTTTGGAGCTGCTGGCAGCTGTTTCGGTCACCTGGTCCTCACTCATCCTCGCAATGATCGGATACCCGGCTCTGAACTGAACCATGGTTGCTGCGCTGGTTCCGGATAATCCGGAACAGCATGCGCAGGGCAGACAGGACTCGAACCTGCAACCTGCGGTTTTGGAGACCGCTGCGCTACCAATTGCGCCACTACCCTTCGGGGAGAAAAACCGCTCCGGCCGATGCGTCCCACAGGCTTCCCTGAGGCGCAGGCCATCATCGTGTTTTCAACACCGGAGAACCAGTCTACGCAACAACTGCGCCTACGTCGAACCGGCCCTCTTCCGGACCCCTGCGTGCCTGCGAAAACCAACTGACAGCCGTCAGTCACATTCGGGTTCAGGCACCCCGGGGGATCCGCTGAACAGCATAGAGTAGATTTCGTCGAATCCCATATCCAGCCTTCCAGCTGCAAGCGAAGAACGGACCCGCCCATGTCTGCTGCCCGCATTTCCCAGCGCATTTCCGCCATAGCCGAATCCGCCACTCTGGCCGTCGATGCCAAGGCGAAGGCGCTGAAGGCAGCCGGCCGTCCGGTCATTGGCTTCGGTGCCGGGGAACCCGACTTCCCGACCCCCGGCTACATTGTGCAGGCCGCCATCGAGGCCGCCAGCCAACCGAAATACCACCGCTACTCCCCCGCCGGCGGGCTCCCCGAACTGAAGCAGGCCATCGCGGACAAGACCTTCCGGGATTCGGGCTACCAGGCGGCGGCGTCCCAGGTGCTGGTGACCAACGGCGGCAAGCAGGCCGTCTACAACACCTTCGCCACCCTGCTGGATCCGGGCGACGAGGTCATTGTTCCGACCCCGTTTTGGACCACGTACCCGGAGGCCATCCGGCTGGCCGGCGGCGTGCCGGTGGAGGTCTTCGCTGGCCCGGAGCAGGGCTACCTGGTCACCGTGGACCAGCTGGAAGCGTCCCTTACCGAGCGCACCAAGATCCTGCTCTTCGTCTCCCCTTCCAACCCCACCGGCGCCGTGTACTCGCCGGAGCAGGTCAAGGAGATCGGCCAGTGGGCAGCGTCCAAGGGCCTGTGGGTTGTCACCGACGAGATCTACGAACACCTGACCTACGACGGCGTGCCGTTCACCTCGATCGCCACCGCGGTGCCCGAGCTCGGCGACAAGGTGGTCATCCTCAACGGCGTCGCCAAGACYTAYGCSATGACCGGCTGGCGCGTGGGCTGGATGATCGGSCCSGCGGACGTCATCAARGCCGCCACCAACCTGCAGTCGCACGCSACSTCGAACGTSTCCAACATCCCCCAGGTCGCCGCCCTCGCTGCTGTGTCCGGGCCGCTGACCGCCGTCGATGAGATGAAGGTGGCATTCGACCGCCGCCGCAAGGCGATCGTCGCGGGTCTGAACGCGATTGACGGCGTTGACTGCCCGACGCCGAAGGGCGCGTTCTACGTGTACGCGGACGTCCGCGCGCTGCTGGGCAAGGAGTTCCCGTCTGCGAACGGCCCGGTGCGGCCGGCCACCTCTGCCGAACTCGCGGCGCTGATCCTGGACGAGGTCGAGGTGGCTGTGGTTCCCGGCGAGGCGTTCGGCCCGTCCGGCTACCTGCGCCTGTCCTATGCACTCGGCGACGACGACCTGGCCACGGGCGTCGCCCGCCTGCAGGACTTCCTCGGCAAGGCGAAGTAGTAACCTACCAAACGCTCCCGCAGGTCCTGCACCATTCCTACTGACGCTCCCGCAGGTCCTGCAGCATACATTCCCGACGCTCCCGCAGAACGGACGAGCGCCCGCCGCATTACCGCACCACCTGCGGAAGCGTCGGGCCTAAAAGCGCCTGAAGTGCGGGAGCGCCCTGGTTTTAGGCGCCGGACGTGCGGGAGCGTCCGGGTTTTAGGCGCCGGACTTGCGGGAGCGTTTGTCGTTAAAGGAGGCGGCGCTCGGCGGCCCAGCGGGTCAGCTCGTGGCGGCTGGAGAGCTGGAGTTTGCGCAGCACGGCCGAGACGTGGGTTTCAACGGTCTTGATCGAGATGAACAGTCCTTTGGCCACCTCCTTGTAGCTGTAGCCGCGGGCGATAAGGCGCATCACTTCGAGTTCCCGCGCCGAGAGCTTGTCGAGCTCGTCGTCGGCGATGTCCGCGGGGGCCGTGCCGAACGCGTCCAGGACGAAGCCCGCCAGCCGGGGTGAGAAGACGGCGTCGCCGCCGGCCACGCGGCGGACGGCGCCGCTGATCTCCGCGCCGGAGATGGTCTTGGTGACATAGCCGCGCGCGCCGGCCCGGATCACGGACACCACATCTTCTGCCGCGTCGGAGACGCTCAGCGCCAGGAACCGCGTGGTGCCCAGCAGGGGCGCCGAGCCGGCCAGGACCTCGCGTCCGCCGCCACCCCGGCCGCCGGGAAGATGGACGTCAAGGAGCACGACGTCGGGGCGCTGGACTGCGATGACGGCGATTGCCTCCTCCACCGTTCCGGCCTCCCCCGCGACGACGATGTCCGGGTCCAGGTCCGCCTTCAACCCGGAGCGGAAGATGGCGTGGTCGTCCACGATCACCACTCGAATCGGGGCGGGGCTTCCTTGCACAGGGTTTCGTTGCACAGGGTTTCCTGACGTTGGGCTGGTCACGGTTTGGCCTCTCCGTTGGCGTTGTTGGCGGCGGCCGCGGCAGTTCCGGCAGAGGCGGCGGCGATGGGCAGCCGGAGCCGCACTTCGGTGCCGTCCGGGCTGCTGGTGATCGCGGCGGTGCCGCCGTGGCGGTTCATCCGGCCGATGATCGATTCCCTGACGCCGAGCCTGTCCGGGGGAACGGAATCCGGATCGAAGCCCGGGCCCCGGTCCTTGACGAAAACTTCCGCGGCGGCGTCGGTGACTTCCAGGTACACGGACACGGCGCCGCCGCCGTGCCGGGCGGCGTTCAGCATGGCCTCTCGGGATGCCTGGACGAGGGCCTCGTGGCGTTGGGTCATGGCGCAGTCCCCCACGCTGACCACCTCGACGGCGTTTCCCAGGGCGTCCTCGACCTCGGCTGCGGCGGCCTTGATGCCGTCGGACAGCTGGCCGGATTCCTTGTCGGAGTCCCGGTACAGCCAGCCACGCAGCTCGCGCTCCTGCGCGCGGGCCAGCCTGATGACATCGTGCTCGTTGGCGGCCCGGCGTTGGATCAGGGCGAGGGTCTGCAGCACGGAGTCATGGAGGTGGGCGGCGATCTCGGCACGCTCGGTGGCGCGGACCCGCCCCGCGCGCTCGGTTTCCAGGTCGCGCCAGAACTTCAGCCCCCATGGCAGGAGCACCAGGGCCACGCCGCCGAGCACGGCCACCGAGGCCAGGAGGGCGAGCCAGGTCTGTTCCCAGGACCCCGAGCCGGACACCATGACCAGCACCCCGGCCACGACGAGGGCGAGCCCGGCCGCGAGGCGGGCCCAGCCGCCGGCCTGGTCCGCTTTGGTCTTGTCCACGAGCCCCGCCCGGCGGGTCTCGTCCAGTTGCATCCAGGCGATCGCGGCACCGCCCAGGATCGCAGCGACCGGGATCAGGGTTCCCAGCGGCACGTCAACCCCAACGAGCCGGGCGATCAGGATCCCGGCGGCCAGCAACAGGCCCGCGCCCAGCAGGATCTCCTTGCCGAAGGGCATGCCGGAGACTTTGGACCGCCAGGACCCCGGCGCCGCCTTCGTTGGCGTTCCACTGGTTCCGGGAGCTCCCGGCATGCCGGGGGCGTCGGACAGGTTTGCGACGCCCGGGGTGTCCGGGAAGCTCACTGCCGGAGCGATGGGCGACGCCGGGCGGCGGGCGGTGCGCCGGGCGTTTTCATCCGCCGTGGGGACCATGATCCAAAGCCAGGCGTAGAAGGCCACCCCGGCCCCGCCGGCGAGCGCGGCCACTGCCATGCCGATCCTGACCATGCGCACCGGCCAGCCCAGGTGGTTGGCGAGGCCCGCGCACACGCCGGCAATCACGCGGTCGCTGCTGCGGACCAGCGGCGGGCGGGCGGGCGCGGTTGTCATGCCTCAATCCAAGCACGGATCGGGGTTTCCCGGACGCGTTTGAGGGCCCAACCGGGGGCCACTCAGGGACCGTTCAGGGTGTTCCCCAGTAGAGGCCGGCATCGGGAACGGGAAGGATCGAAGTATGAACCCGCACACTCCGCACCCCGATGAAGGCCCGGCCTCCGCAGACCGGCCGGCCACGGATCTATCCCGCCCCGAACTTCCAGAATCGGAACTTCCAGAACCGGAACGTACCGAACCCGAACGCCCCGCCGCAGACCTTCCGCACACGGAACGTTCCGTCCCCGAACTTCCAGGCACGGGCCAGCCCGCTCCGGCCTTCTCCGGGCCGGGCGGCGCGCCGCCGGAGCCGCCGCGGCTTTACCCGCCCGGCGATCCGAATGGGCCGTTGCCCGGCCGGCAAACCCAGAATTTCTTCGACTGGATCCGCAGCCAGGGCATTTACCGCGGACGCGACCGCTGGATCGGCGGCGTGGCCAGCGGCATAGCCCACCGGCTCGGCGTCGACCCGCTGATTATCCGCGGCGTCCTGATCGTCCTGACCGTCTTCGCCGGAATTGGCGTTCTCGCCTACGGCCTGGCCTGGGCCTTGCTGCCCGAACCCGACGGCCGCATTCACGTCCAKGAGGCCGCCGCAGGGCGGTGGACGGCCGGCATGACCGGCGCGCTCATCACCTCGGTCATCGGTTTCCCCAGCCTGGGCACCGGGGTCTGGGGCTGGGACCGCTTCGGCTTTGGCGCCTTCGTCTGGACCGTCTTCTGGGTGGGCGGGGCCATCTACCTCGTCTACTACCTGACCCAACGCAACAAGATCCGGGACGGGGCCACTGCCATGCCGTCGCATTACGACTCCGGCAGCCCGGCCGGCGCCGCGGCTTTTGCGGCTAGCCCCCGCACCGCCGCCGGGCCGCCATCGGCAGGCAGCTTCCCGCAGGGCAGCGGCCGGACATATGGCGACCTGGCTGACAGCTCTCGAGTCACCGGCACCGGTCCGGACTGGGGTCCGCCCCCGCCGTCGGGACCCATTGCGTCCGGCCCAGTACCGCCCGGCCCTGTTCCCCCAGACGGCTACGGACCGGGGTCCGGCGCCACACCGCCCGCACCGGCCGCGCGCAACCTTGGCCCGGGCGCTCCGGCGGTCGCCATCACCGTCGGCTCCGCCCTCCTGGTGGGCGGGAGCATCAAGGCCCTCGACGCAGCCAACGTGATCGATCTCGGCGATGCCGGCAACGCGCTGGTCTGGGCCTTCGGCGCGGCCATCCTGGGCCTCGGGATCCTGTTTGCAGGGCTGCGGGGCCGGACCTCCGGGATCCTGGGCTTCTTCTCAGTCGTGGCCCTGCTGATCGGCGCCATTTTCAGCGTGGTCCCCCACGGGGACCGGTTCCGCTTCCAGAACGCCGACTGGGCTCCGGCGAGCATTCAGCAGGCCCAAGGCGGCTTCGAGATCACCGGCGGCGCCGGAACCGTGGACCTGACCAAGCTGGCGCTGAATCCGCCCCTGGGCTCCGATGTCGTAGTTCCGATCGACGCGACGGCCAGCAACCTCACAGTCGTCATCCCCGCCACCGTTCCGGTGCACGTCCAGGCGGACATGACCATGGGCAACCTCCACGACGGCAACCAGGACCGCGGCGGCATGACGACGCAGCAAAGCGACTACAACACCGCAAAACCGGGCGCCCGGCTGGTCCTGGAGATCTCCGGCACCGTCAGCAACGTGACCATCAAGGAAGGCAACTGACATGAGCAGCTATGACGACTCGCCGCTGGCCGACGCCGGGCACGACCCCGAAGCGGGTTCGCCCGCCCGGGTGGGCACAGTGGTCTGGGGACTGACAGTGGTGGCATTGGCCGCACTGATCATCATTTCCCGGCTCGGCCTCGTGGCCCTCAACGGCACCTATGTGCTGATCGGCCTGATGATCGGGGCAGGGGGCGCCCTGGTCGTGGGCGGCCTGGTCTCGGCGCGCAGGCGTGACAATAAGTCAACTACAGGGAAGTCTTGAGCCATGGATAAATTCTTCGACACCATCCGGGGCCTCGGCCTGAAACGTGGTCCGCAGCGCTGGGTTGGCGGCGTTTGCGGCGGGGTTGCCGCCAAACTGAACGTTGATGTGGCCTATGTCCGGATCGCCTATCTGCTCCTGAGCCTGCTCCCTGGCCCGGCGTTCGTGGTCTACCTCGCGGCCTGGCTCCTCCTCCCGGACCAGCGCAACGCAATCGTCCTCCAAAGCTTCCTCTCGAAGCGTTCCTCCCGGCCCTGACATCCGTCACCGGCCGTCCAATCACAGGCCGGCCACTCACAGGCCGGGCCGGCCCGGCGGCAACCTTCCCCGGTAGCTGCCCCGCACCACGAAAAGGTGCCCCCGCCATCATGGCGGGGGCACCTTTTGTAACCGTTTGTGTCCTGCCCCACACCCGCCACTAGACTCTAGGGTGAGCTCAGCGTGGCGCTCTGCCTGTACCCCTTCAAACCAGGATTTGAGCCAAGACATGAAAATTGGAATCCTCACCAGCGGCGGAGACTGCCCCGGCCTGAACGCCGTCATCCGTGGCGCCGTCCTCAAAGGAATCGCGGTCCACGGCCAGCAGTTCGTAGGATTCAAGGATGGCTGGCGCGGCGTTGTCGAGGGCGACATCGTGGAAATTCCCCGCACCATGGTCCGCGGCATCGCCAAGCAGGGCGGCACCATCCTGGGCACGTCCCGAACCAACCCGTTTGAGAACGGCGGCGGTCCCGAGGTCATCAAAGCCAACATKGACCGGCTCGGGATCGACGCCATCATCGCCATCGGCGGCGAAGGCACCCTGGCCGCCGCAAAGCGGCTCACCGACGCCGGCCTCAAAATCGTGGGCGTGCCCAAGACGGTCGACAACGACCTGGACGCCACGGACTACACCTTCGGCTTCGACACGGCCGTGGAAATCGCCACCGAGGCAATCGACCGGCTGCGCACCACCGGAGAGTCCCACCACCGCTGCATGATTGCCGAAGTCATGGGACGGCATGTGGGCTGGATCGCCTTGCACGCCGGAATGGCCTCGGGCGCCCACGCCATCCTGATCCCGGAACAGAAGGCCTCCATGGAACAGATCGCCGAGTGGGTCGTCTCCGCCCACGACCGTGGCCGCGCCCCGCTGCTCGTCGTCGCCGAGGGGTTTGTGCCCGAAGGCCAGGAGTCCCCGCATTCGGAGCGCGGCCTCGACACCTTTGGCCGGCCCCGCCTCGGCGGCATCGCCGAAATGCTTGCCCCCGAACTGGAGGCCCGCACCGGCATCGAGACCCGTGCGACGGTCCTTGGCCACATCCAGCGCGGTGGCGTCCCGACGGCGTTCGACCGGGTCCTGGCCACCCGCCTGGGCATGGCCGCCATCGATTCGGTAGTGGAAAAGCGCTGGGGCACCATGGTGTCGCTGCACGGCACGGATATTGTGCATGTCGGTTTCGACGCCGCACTCGGCAACCTCAAGTCCGTACCGCAGAGCCGCTACGACGAGGCCGCAGTCCTCTTCGGCTAAGCGGGACAACACCGGCGGGGTCCGGCTCGGCGCGGCCCGCCGGGAAGAGCCGGGCGGGCAGCGCCGCAGCCAGGCAGGGGGCAACCGGACGCCCGGCCGCGGTGGGTAGGGTTGATTCATGACTCTTGAGCCCGGTTCCGCAGAAATTGTCCAGCTCGCATGGGCGCGCCGCCTGGGGTTCGACGACGGCGCCTTCGCGGCTGCCGCCGGCGTGAGGCTCACCCGGGCGGATGAGACAGCCCGGTCCCTGCAGTTCGTCCGCCTGTTCGGCAATTCCGCCCTGGTGGGCCCGCAGTGGGCGCTGGACGCCGCCGAGGGTCTCTCGGACGAGGAACTGGCCCAGCACGTGACGCTGCTGACCATCACCCGCGGGCACGGCGGCCACGGGCTCGGCGCCGCGGCACTCTTCTTCGCCGACGACCTCCCCCTGCAGCAGCCTGCCGGGGAGTTGACGGTCTCGCACGGGAACCCGGAAGCGATCGAACTGGAGACGTTCTGCCCGCCCGACGACGTCAACGAGGTGGGCCTCGCCGACCTGGAACACCGCTTCACCGTCCTGCATCTGGAAGACGGGCGGCGGACGCCGGTGGCCTGCGGGGCGTATGCGGAATGGGAAGGGCTGCTGGCCCATATGGGCGTGCTGGTCTCGCCCGAATGGCGGCGCCACGGCCTGGGCAAGCTGGCCGCCTCGGTAGCCGCCCACGAGGCCCTCGCCGCCGGGCTGACGCTGCAGTGGCGTTCAGAAGTTAGCAACAAGGGGTCGCTGGCGCTGGCCCGGAGCCTGGGATTTTCTGCGGGCGGCATCCAGACCAGCGTGCTGCTGGGCTGATCCGGATGCCGCCAGGCTAGCCGCGCTCCGCTGCGGCCCTGTCCGCGTCGGCTTCGTCCGCGTCCGCTTGGTCCGCGGCGGCTGCTGCGGCTGTGGCTGCGGCAGCATCTGGTTCGCCCCAGCCCTGGACCGGCTTGGGCTTGGCGAAGAACAGCGCCACGGCAGCACCGAGCAGAATGACCGCCGCCGGCAGCAGGATGGATTGGCCCATCGCCGTCGAGAACCCTTCATGAAGTTCCGCCGGCAAGGCCCCGCCGAAGCCCATCGGGCTGGCGTCTGCGCCTGCTCCGGGCCGGGCGGGGAGCTCGGCCGCAAGCCGCGACTGGATCAGGACGGCGATGGCGGCGCTGCCGAGTACGGCGCCGATCTGGCGGGTCGTGTTGTAGACGCCTGAGCCGGCTCCCGCCTGCCGCGGCGGCAGGTTGCGTGTGACGGTGGAACTCAACGGCGCCCAGATGCCTGCATTGGCGAAGCCCAGCACTGCGCTCGGCAGGAGGAACAGCCAGATGGGGGTGTCCGGGTGCATGAGCAGGGCATTCCAGAACAGCGCCACGGACATCAGGACCAGGCCGGTCGCGGTGATGAATTTCGGGTTGACCTTGTCGATGATCCGGCCGACGACGGGGGCGAGGCCGCCCGAGATCAGCGCCATCGGCACCATCATGAGCGCCGACTGGGTCGGGGTCAGTCCGCGGACGATCTGGTAGTAGAAGATCAGCGGCAGGCTGAACGCGGTGACGGTGAAGCCCACCGTGGTGATCGCAATGTTGGCGAGCGAGAAGTTCCGGTCCTTGAAAAGGGACAGGGGCAGCAGCGGTTCACCCGTGTTGAACTTCTGCCACAGGACGAAGACCACCAGCACGGCGATGCCGCTGATGATCAGGCCCCAGACGGTGATGGGGCCGGCGATGGTGCCCCAGTCGTACGTCGCGCCCTCTTGGATGCCGAAGACCAGGAGGAACAGGCCGAGGGCGCTGAGCAGCACGCCGGGAATATCGAACTTGTGCGGGTGGGTTGTCAGCGAGGGCACGAAACGCTGGGCGAGGATGAAGCCGACAATCCCGACGGGAACGTTGATGAAGAAGATCCATTCCCAGCCGAGGCCGTCCACCAGCACGCCGCCGAGGATCGGGCCAACCAGCGTGGCGACGCCGGCCGTGGCACCCCAGATGCCCATGGCCGCTCCGCGGCGGTCCGGGGGGAAGATCCGGGTAATGACGGCCATGGTCTGCGGCGTCATCATGGCCGCGCCGAGTCCCTGGACCACACGGGCCGCGATGAGGATCTCGACGCTGCCGGAGAGGCCGCACCACAGCGATGCCACAGTGAAGACGACGAGTCCGGAGAGGTAGAGCTTCTTCGGACCGAAACGGTCCCCGAGCCGGCCCGTGATCAGCAGCGGCACGGCATAGGCGAGCAGGTAGGCGCTGGTGACCCAGATCACCGAGTTAATGTCAGTGTTGAGGCCCTCCATAATGCTGGGGTTGGCCACCGAGACGATGGTGGTGTCGATCAGGATCATGAAGAAGCCGATCACCAGGGACCAGAGTGCCGGCCATGGCCGGGCTACGTTTTCCATGCGGTTCCTTAGGGGCTGGTGTGAAACGGTGGATGGGCTGTGTGTGGGGGCGGCCGGGTCCCGGCCGCGGTCCTGCGCGGAGTTCACCACGGCAGTTCGCCGGAGCGGAGCTGGTCCTGAAGGCTGCGGATCCAGGCGATTTCGGCGCGCAGCGTGCTCAGCTGGAACTGGACATCGATCCAGTACTTGCGCTCCACGCCCTTCTTCGCGAGCAGGTCCTCGCCGGAGACCAGGAAGCCGAGCTGTTCCTCCAACGCCTGAAGACGCCGGTCGAGGAGTTCCACGACGACGCCGGCGGGCAGGTTGTAGGCCTCGGAGATGGCCAGCGGGAAGGCCGGGTATTCGTTGACCGGGGCGGCGAGCATGTCCTGCAGCCACGTCGTGAACGCTTCGCGGCCGGCAGCCGAGATCGTGTAGGTGGTGCGCTCCGGACGGTTGCCTCCCCGGTCCGTTCCCGTGGCTGTGACCAGCCCCCGATCCTCGAGCCGCCCGACGGCGTGATAAAGCGTTCCTGGCCGCACCTTGACCAGCCGGTCCTCGTGCCGTGCGATCAGGAGCTGGTACATCTCGTAGGGATGCATCGGCTCTTCCACGAGCAGGGAAAGTGCGGCGACACCTAGGGGTGTCAATGCGGTTGCCCGGGCCATGGTGCAGTCCTTCTCGGTTTAGCAGTGTTCTCTTCGGCCTAAACGGCAGTTACTCCACTAAAGATTATTCCACGTGGAGTATTTGAGGGCAATCCTCCCAAACCCGGGCCGGCCGCGCCCCGGCCCCAGGTGCGATTGGTCAGCCGAGGAGGGCCAGGATGTCCGTCCGGGCGAACATCTGCGCAGCGGCCCGCGCGGTGGGGGTGCCGGCGTCCGGGTCGGCCCCGGCGTCCAGCAGTTCCCGGGCCACGTCCGTGTAGCCCTTGAAGACAGCACCGGCCAGCGGGGTCTGGCCGCGGTCGTTCGGCGTGTTGGCGTCGCCGCCGTGGTCCAGGATCAGCCGGACAGTGCCGGCGTGGCCGTGGTACGCCGCCAGCATCACCAGCGAGTCGCCGGAGGAGGTGGTCAGCGTGGCCGGGGCGCCGGCGGCCAGGTAGCTGCCCAGCAGAGCGGAGTTGCCCTCGCGGGCGGCGTCGAAGAGCGCGTGCGCCAGCGCGAGTGTCTCGTCGTCGGGCGCGGCGCCCGGCTCGTTCACTTTGGACTCGCCGCTCATCGGGTGCCCCGCAGGAAGCCGGTCTGGMGGCCTACCACCTGGCCGGCGTCGGGGGCCACAATGACTTCCTGGGCCGCGGAGTACGGCTCGTCCCCGTCCACGACGGTCAGGACCTCGTCCGGGGCGACGGAGCGTTTGATCACGGCCAGGGCGACGGGGCCCATCTCGTAGTGCTGCGCCACGGAGGTCACGGTGCCCACCTTCCGCTCGCCCGCACGCACCTCGCTGCCGGCCGCGGGCAGGGTGTGCTGGGAACCGTCGAGCTGGAGGAACACGAGACGGCGCGGCGGGTGGCCCAGGTTGTGGACTCGCGCGATCGTCTCCTGGCCCTTGTAGCAGCCCTTGGCCAGGTGCACGGCAGTGCGGAGGAGGTCGAGCTCATGCGGGATGGTCTTGTCGTCCGTTTCCGCGCCCCAGCGGGGCCGCCACGCCGCAATCCGCAGCGCTTCGGACGCCATGGTGCCGGCGAGGGCACGGTCGCCCACGGTCGCGACCAGCTCGTCCGCGGGGACCAGGTACTCAAACCAGGGCCGTTCCAGTCCTGGATGGGCGTCCTCGCCCACCACAGCGTAGGAGTAGCCGCCGGCGCCGACGTGCGGCCACGGGTCTTGCCAGGCCTGCAGCGCCTCCCATTCCGGGATGCGGTGTGTGGAGCCGAGTACGGCCCAGTCGGCGGAGACGTCCGCGATTTCGACCCGGAGCATGAACTTCATCTTGTTGAGCCATTCGGCGAGCGGGGCCGCCTCGGCTGCCTCGACGATCAGCCAGGTCGTGGCGCCGTCGTCCACCACCCTGGCGTCGAATTCGATCCGGCCCTGCACGCTCAGCAACAGCAGTTCGGTGGACTGGCCAGGGGCCAGCGAAGTGAGCTGCTGGGAGGACAACGTGTTGAGCCAGCTCAGGCGGTCCGGCCCGCTGACCGTCACCACACCGCGGTGTGAGAGATCGACGACGGCGGTGCCGGCGGCCAGCGCCCGCTGCTCCCGGAGAGGCTCGCCGTAGTGGGCGGCGACGCCGGCATCGGCGCCGCCGGCCTCAACCGCGGCCGGGCGCGACAACAGGGGGCTTTTGATAGTCATATTGAAAGGAACGTCCTTAGCTCTGTGCGTATTCCGGGCCCGGCAGGTTCCGGCCCCGGCAGGGACAATCTGGCTCCGCCGGACTGTGGGGCAGGCCGGTCCTAGCGGTATTCCGGATTTTCAAAGTCGAAACGGGTGCCCGCTTTCCAGGCATCGGGCAGGTTTCCGTAGGCGGGAATGCCGCCCGCATCCTTGAGCATGCGCGCCAGGTGCAGCATGTTCCAGGCCATGAAGGTGGTGTTGCGGTTGGTGAAATCGCTCTCCGGCCCCCCGGACCCCTGGTCAAGGTAGCTCGGTCCCGGCCCGACGGGACCGATCCAGCCGGCGTCGGCCTGCGGCGGGATGGTGAAGCCGATGTGCTGGAGGCTGTACAGGACGTTCATGGCGCAATGCTTGATGCCGTCCTCATTGCCGGTGATGAGGCAGCCGCCCACCTTCGGATAGTAGGCCCACTGGCCCTTCGCGTTCAGCTGCCCGGAGTGGGCGTAGAGGCGCTCGATGAGCTTCTTGGTCTGCGAGGAGTTGTCCCCCAGCCAGATAGGCCCCGCGACGACGACGATGTCCGCTTCCTGGACGGCCGGGTAGAGTTCCGGCCACTCATCGGTGGCCCAGCCGTGTTCGCGCATGTCCGGGTAGACCCCGCTGGCGATGTCGTGGTCCACCGTGCGGATCACGCGGGTGGTGACGCCCTGCTTCTCCATGATCCGGCGGCTGACCTCGATCAGGCCCTGGGTGTTGGACACGTCCGGGGACTTCTTGAGCGTGCCGTTGAAGAACACGGCCTTGAGGTCGGCGTAGCTGGCGCTGCCGGGTGCTGTGCTGCCGGCTGAGCTGGTGACTGTGTCGTTCACGGCATTTCTCCTGGGTCGATGGTGACAACGGAAAAATCAGTGAGACCGCGTAATTAGCCTACTTTGGCGAGGATGGCCGATGCGTGGGCCTCCAGGCCGCCGCCCGCCGTCGAATTCTTGCCGGTGGCCACGTCCCAGCGCCACAGCAGGTTTCCTTCCACCAGCCCGAAGATCCGGGTGGCCGCCGTGTACTCCTTGGAGTGGCTGCCGCGCATCACCATGTCGGTGCTGAGCTGGATCTGGGGGCCCTTGATCTGGCCGTAGTACAGCTCCGAGATCCCGCCGGGGTGGGCGATGGAGACCGAGATGTCGAAGCCGCCGTCGCTGTTGCGCAGGGCCTCCACCTCGTCGGCGCTCTTGAGCACCGGGACGATGTCCGCCGGGATCAGGCCGGGGCCGCCGTCCTCCTCGCGCTGCTTACGCTCCAGCGCCCAGAAGCCGGTCTCGACGGTGAGGGGACGCAGTTTGGTGCCCTCGTCGTCGGTCAGCCAACTCTCGGCACGGTACTGCAGGTACGGCAGGCCGTTGTGCGTAAACGAGACGTGTTGCAGGAAGTGCTCGGAGTCCTCGTCTCCAGCCCCCAGCCGGCCGCTGCCCTCCCACTCACCAATGAGCCAGGACAGCGGAACGATTTCGGGGGTCAGATCAGTAGGGATTTCAATCGGCACAGCATCTACCTCTGGAAGCTACGGGGTCTGGAACGTCTTACTTCTGGCCTTTGAAGAGGCGGTACACGACAAAGCCGGCAAACCACGCCATGGACAGGCTGGCCACGCCAAGCAGGACAAGGAAAAAGATCTCATATGCAAGTACGGACATGATGCCATCCTAACGCTTAGTAGATGAGTAGTTTGTCTATGAAGTAGGCCAGTGAACCGACAGCAGAAACCGGCCCGAGCCCCATGCCCACGGCCGCCAAAACATTTAGGCCCTCACCGTTGAGGATGACGAGGCGGCGGAAACTCACCAGCACCGCCCCCACGACGACGCCGACGAGGGCCGCCGGCAGCACGGCAATGTCGGAGAACACCAGGCCGGCGAGCGGCCCGGCAAGGCCGGCGCTCACGATGCCCAGCGGCGCCACGATCCGGTCCGGCCAGCGGATCAGCCCCGCCAGCAGCGCGATCGCCGAACTGATGGCCGCCACGAGGATCATTTCGCGGACCCCGTTGAAGCGCGAACTCGCAATCCAGCCGGCGCCGAGGCAGGAGAGCAGGACACCCGCGCACGAGCCCAGGGTGGATTCGAGGCGCTGGGCCTGACCGGTGCCCCGGATCAGCTGCATGACGAAGATTGCCATGACCCCGACGGCCAAGAACGACGGCGTCCAGTCCAGGAAGCCCGGAGCCGGGAGATAGGTCGCAGCCACTGCCGACCCGACGCCGGGCAGGCCAATCAAGACCGCGAGCGTCTTCTTGGCGGGGATGCCGAGAAAGTAGGGCCAGCCGATACCGATGCCGGCGGCGGCGAGCGCCGCGACGGCCAGGAGGACCTCAGGCGAGGCATAGGCTCCGGCGACAATCGCCGCGAGACCGGCCAGGCCGATGATCCCGACGCTCCACGGCTTCACTGTCTGCTCGCCATCGGCAGACCCAGCATGGCCAGACCTTCGCTCACTGCGGACCCCAATTCGACTCGGCTCAATTTCGACGGGCCGCGGGCCCTGACGGTTCAATCCTGCCCTATGTGAACGGTATGTGTCGCAAAAGGAGGCGCCGGAGGTGACGGGACCATGGCCGGAATGGGGCCCTTAGGTATACTCAACATCAGCAACAAGACGCCCAACGATGCGCGGACACCCCTTGGAGGAACAATGTCGCACATCCTGCTATTGACGAACAGCACGGGAACATCCGTGGACGTCCTGCCTGCTCTGGAACTGCTGAACCACCGGGTGCATATCCTTCCGGCCGAGCCCACTGCCCTGCTCGAGACCGACCCCTGCGACATCGTCCTGCTCGATGCCCGCAAGGACCTGGTCGGCGCACGTTCCCTCACCCAGCTGCTCAAGGCCACCGGCCTCAGCGCCCCGTTGATGCTGATCCTCACCGAGGGCGGCATGGCCGCGGTCTCCTCGGCGTGGGCCGTGGACGACATCCTCCTGGAATCCGCGGGCCCGGCAGAAGTCGAGGCCAGGATCCGGCTCGGCGTCGCGCGCGCCGTTCCGGAGAAGGAGGACGTGCCGACCGAAATCCGGGCCGCCGGCGTCGTGATTGACGAGGCCAGCTACACCGCACGGGTCAACGGCGCCGCGCTCAACCTGACCTTCAAGGAATTTGAGCTGCTGAAATACCTGGCCCAGCACCCCGGCCGGGTGTTCACCCGCCAGCAGCTGCTGACCGAAGTCTGGGGCTACGACTACTACGGCGGCACGCGCACCGTGGATGTCCACGTCCGGCGGCTGCGGGCCAAGCTGGGCGCCGACCACGAGAACCTGATCAGCACCGTCCGCAACGTCGGCTACCGCCTGACCCTGGTCCGCCAGCCCGAGGACGAACTGACCGAGGCCTGAGCGCCACGGCCGCCACGACGCGGCGGCGCCGGTACGCAGGCACTGTACACAAGCCCTGAACGCAGAAGGCCCCGGACTCTGGAATCCAGAGTCCGGGGCCTTCTTGGTGCACCAAACCATCGGCACAAACTTCTCAGTATCTAGCAGTACTTCTCAGTGGAGGACATACGGGTCGAACGTATCGAGGCCACCCCAGTGGTGGATCCCCCTCGCATCTGGCTCAACGCCGGACGAGATAACGACTATACGGGGCCGTCCGCAGTTCGACAAAATCGGCCGCTGACCCCCATGCACCCGATAGCCTTGCACCATGAGCCCTGCGCACCCGGAAAACTGGCCCGTACACACTGAAAAAGGAACCGTGGACGCCGCGCTGCTGCGGGACGTCGCCGCCCTTGTCGCCGCGGCGGAAGAGTCCGACGGCAATCCGCCGCTGTCCGAACAGACCCTTGTCACGCTGCGCGCCGGCGATACGGGCGAGCACTCGGTGCTTGCCCTGGCCCTCTATGCCCCTGACGACAAGTTGGATCCCGCGACGGCGCAGGACCTGGCCGGCGTCGCCGTCGTCATCGAGGAACCCGACGGCACCGGCATCCTCGAGGTCGCCGTCCATCCCAGCTACCGCAACCAGGGCGTGGGCGACCGCCTGCTGGGCGAACTGAGGACAGTCCGCGGCTTCGCCGGCCTGAAAGCCTGGTCCCACGGAAACCACGAGGCCGCGGCCGACCTCGCAGCCCGCTACGGCTACGGCGCCGTGCGTGAGCTGTGGAAGATGCGGTTGATGACGGCGGCAGCGGCCCTGCCGGAGGCGCACCTCCCGGACGGCGTACAGCTCCGCACCTTCGTGCCCGGCCGGGACGAGGACGGCTGGCTGGACGCAAACAAGGCCGCTTTCGCACACCACCCGGAGCAAGGCAACATGACGCGGGCCGATCTGGACGCCCGGATGGCCGAACCGTGGTTTGATCCCGCGGGCTTCCTGCTGGCCGTCGACCCGGCGGACCGGATCCTGGGATTCCATTGGACCAAGGTGCACCCCCGGCACGGCGACCACCCCGCAATGGGCGAGGTCTACGTGGTGGGCGTGACCCCCGATGCCCAGGGGTCCGGGCTCGGCAAGGCCCTCACGGTCGCCGGCATCAGGCATCTCCAGGGCTTGGGGCTCCGCGCCGTCATGCTCTACGTCGATGCCGACAACACCCCCGCCGTCGCCCTCTACCGCCGGCTCGGATTCACCCGCTGGGATGTCGATGTGATGTACGCGCCGTTGCCGCAGCAGCCAGCACAGGCCGCCGCTCCCGCGCCGGACGGCGTTAGTCAAGTCGGCGGATAACCGTCCCGGCCCGGGCCGAAACCTGGGGTCATCCGGCCATGATTGCTTGTAAGGTTGAAGCTACATCGCGCCAGCATTGAGGAGACACCATGCCACGGGATACCGCCCGGACATCCACGTCTGAACCAGCAACGCCGGAAAAGGGGGCGCGTCCGGTACGTGCCCGCTTTGGCTCCTCCGAAGTGCCGGCCTCGCGCGCCACGCAGGACCGGATCGATATTCCGGAGTTCGCGCCGAACCCGGAACCGGAAGGCGACATCCGCCCCGACCGGTTTCTGGACCGGGAACTGAGCTGGCTTGCGTTCAACGCGCGGGTCCTGGAATTGGCCGAGGACCCCAACCTGTACCTGCTGGAGCGGGTCAGCTTCCTGTCCATCTTCGCCTCCAACCTGGACGAGTTCTTCATGGTCCGGGTGGCCGGGCTGAAGCGGCGGATCGCCACGGGGCTCGCCGTCCCCTCCCCTGCCGGGCTGAGCCCCATGCAGGTCCTGGAGCAGATCGGGGAGGAGGCCCACCGGCTGCAGCAGCGCCACGCCCGGGTCTACGCCGAACAGATCCGTCCGGCGCTGGCCTATGAGCACATCCACCTGATGCACTGGGAGGAACTCGACTCGCAGGCCAAGGACCAGCTCAGCGCCATGTTCGCGGAAAAAGTTTTCCCGATCCTGACGCCGCTGGCCGTGGACCCGGCGCACCCGTTCCCCTACATCTCCGGGCTGTCCCTGAACCTCGCCGTGGTGGTCCGCAACCCGGTCAGCGACAAGGAGCTCTTCGCCCGTGTCAAGGTCCCTGACCAGCTCCCGCGCCTGATCTCCATCGACGGCGCCCGCGCCGGCTCCGTCCCGGGACGGGTGGCACGGTTCATCGCGCTCGAAGAAGTGATCGCCGTGCACCTGGACCAGCTGTTCGCCGGCATGGAGGTCCTGGAACACCACATCTTCCGCGTGACCCGCAACGAGGACGTCGAGGTCGAAGAGGACGACGCCGAAAACCTGCTGCAGGCCTTGGAGAAGGAACTCCTGCGCCGCCGGTTCGGCCCGCCCGTCCGCCTTGAGGTCACCAATGACATCAACCCGAACATCCGTGCCCTGCTGATCCGCGAGCTCGGCGTCGAGGAATCCGAGGTCTACTCCGTGCCGGCGCCGCTGGACCTGCGCGGACTCTCGGTGATTGCCGGGATCGACCGGGCGGACCTGCACTACCCCAAGCACGTCCCGCACACCTCGCGCTACCTCAACGAATCGGAAACGTCCAAGGCGGCCAACGTCTTTGCCGCCATGCGGCGACGGGACATCCTCCTGCACCACCCGTACGACTCCTTCTCCACGTCGGTCCAGGCGTTCCTGGAACAGGCAGCCGCGGACCCCAAAGTCCAGGCCATCAAACAGACCCTGTACCGCACGTCCGGTGACTCCCCGATTGTCGATGCCCTGATTGACGCCGCCGAGGCCGGCAAGCAGGTCCTGGCGCTCGTGGAGATCAAGGCGCGCTTTGACGAGCAGGCGAACATCTCCTGGGCCCGGAAACTGGAACAGGCAGGCGTCCATGTGGTGTACGGCATCGTGGGGCTCAAGACCCACTGCAAGCTCTCCCTCGTGGTCCGCCAGGAAGTGGACGGCCTGCGCCGCTACTGCCACATCGGCACTGGCAACTACCACCCCCGTACGGCCCGCTACTACGAGGATCTGGGCCTGCTGACGGCGAACGAACAGGTCGGCGAAGACCTTTCGAAGCTGTTCAACCAGCTCTCCGGCTACGCGCCGAAGTCCACGTTCAAGAGGCTGCTCGTGGCGCCGCGCTCGGTCCGTTCCGGGCTGATCGACAGGATCGAAACCGAGATCAGGAACGCCCGGGCCGGCATCCCCGCCCGCGTCCAGATCAAGGTCAATTCGATGGTGGACGAAGCCATCATCGATTCCCTGTACCGCGCGTCCCAGGCCGGAGTGCAGGTGGATGTCATTGTCCGCGGCATCTGCTCCCTGCGGCCCGGCGTTCCCGGCCTGAGCGAGAACATCACGGTCCGCTCCGTGCTGGGCCGCTTCCTGGAACACTCCCGCGTCTTCGCGTTCGCCAATGCCGGCGACCCGGTGGTTTACATCGGCTCGGCCGACATGATGCACCGCAACCTCGACCGCCGGGTTGAAGCCCTCGTGCAGCTGACGAGCGGCGACGACACGAGCTATGTCCTGGACTTGCTCAACCGCTACATGGTGCCCGAAACGGCGAGTTGGCATTTGGACAAGCAGGGTGAATGGACCCGCCACCACCTGGCGGAAGACGGCCAGGACCTCAAGGACGTGCAGTCCTGGCTGCTCGCCTCCCGCT
>NZ_JBFTZL010000013.1:0-43259 GCF_056406825.1 Arthrobacter sp. P1_A5
GATCATGGCGTCGTCCTCGTTGAAGTGCCGCCGGCGTTCGGCATGGCCGACCTCCACGAGCCGGACGCCGAGTTCCGCGAGCATGGACGGGGCCACTTCCCCGGTCCAGGGCCCATCCGCCCAGCCGCAGTTCTGCGCACCAAGGAGCAGCGGCGAACCCGCCAGGAGCCGGGCCGCCGCGGGCAGGACGGGGAAGRACGGGATGACAAACGGGACAACCCGCCCGGCCGCGAGGGCCGGGCGGGTGTCCACTTCGTGCTGCAGCCGCTCGAGCCAGTCCAGGCTGTCCCGGTAGCCGAGGTACATCTTGGTGCTGACCCCCACCAGGATGCGGGTGTTGGAGGTCTGGCTGCCGGGGCTCTGCTGCATGTGTTGGTGCTTTCTGCTGGATCCAGTGGATGGGGGCTGGACGTCGCGCTGGAAGTGAGGCCGGGGGCCTTTACTGCTCCAGCAGCTCGTCGGCCTTGTTCTTGAAGCGGCGGGTCGCGAACATCATGGCCGCTGCCAGGAACGGGAGCACGCCGAGGGCGTAGACGCCCATTGTCCCGGTGTCCGAGGCGGTGATCTGGTTGACCGAGGTGCGCAGGATCGGCGCGACGAAGCCGCCGAGGTTACCGAGCGAGTTGATCAGGCCGATCCCCGCGGCCGCGGCGGTTCCGGTGAGGAACGCCGTCGGGTAGGACCACGCGATGGGGCCGATGGAGAGGAACGAGCACACGGCGAGGGTGATGAAGATGATGCCGAGCGCCGGAATGTGGTTGGCGCCGGCCCACGCAGAGCCGAAGATGCAGAGTCCGGTGGAGATGAATAGGCCGGTGCCCCAGACCCGGCGGCGGATCACCGTGTTCGCTGCCTTGCCGATGAAGTAGCAGGCGAAGATGCCGAAGAACCACGGGATGGCTGCCATCAGGCCGACGGCGATGCCCACCTTCTGGCCGGTCAGCTGGGCGACCTGCTGCGGCAGGTAGAAGGTGACGCCGTAGACGGCGATCTGCAGGCAGAAGTAGATGACGGTGAAGTACCAGACCTTGCCGTTCTTCATGGCGGCCAGGACGCCGTGCGGCCCGGACTCTTCCTTGACGGTGTCCTCGAGCGCCATGACCTCCAGGAGCGCGTTCTTCTCGTCCTTGTCCAGGAACTTGGCGTCCTGCGGGCTGTTGATCAGGAAGAAGTAGGCGGCGATGCCGGCAACGACGGCCAACATGCCTTCGACGAAGAACATGACCTGCCAGCCCTGGACGCCGGGGACCTGATCGCCGATGTTGATCAGCCAGCCGGAGAGCGGCGCGCCCAGCATCTGGGAGAACGGCTGGGCCAGGTAGAAGATGGCGAACATCTTGACGCGGACCTTGTTGGGGAACCATGCGGCCAGGAACATGATGACGCCGGGGAACAGCCCGGCCTCGGTGACGCCCAGCAGGAAGCGCAGGATGATGAAGGACGTCTCGCCCTGGACGAACGCGAAGCAGGCCGAGACGATGCCCCAAGTGATGGCGATCCGGGCCAGCCACACCTTGGCGCCGAATTTGGTCAGGAGCAGATTGCTCGGGATTTCGAACAGTGCGTAACCGATGAAGAAAATCCCGGCACCCAGGGCGAATGCGCCGGCACTAATGCCCTTGTCCACGCCCAGCGCCGCCTCGGAAAAGCCCACGTTGGTGCGGTCCAGGAAGGCCACCACGTACAGGATGACCAGCATGGGCATGAGCCGCCGGGAGGCCTTGGAGATGGCCGATTTAAGGACCGGTGTCTCCAGTAGGTCCCGAGTGGACGTTGTTGTTACGGTCATCAAAAAAACTCCTCGTCGAGCAATCAGTGGTGTAACTCAGTGGGGTGAATCAGTTGCGTGGAGAGCGCCGGATCGGGCCCAGCCACGCCGGATCCGGCCCGGCCAAGGCAGGCCAGGCCGG
This sequence comes from Arthrobacter sp. P1_A5, assembly GCF_056406825.1. Taxonomy (NCBI): domain Bacteria; kingdom Bacillati; phylum Actinomycetota; class Actinomycetes; order Micrococcales; family Micrococcaceae; genus Arthrobacter; species Arthrobacter sp. P1_A5. The sequence goes on from NZ_JBFTZL010000013.1 coordinate 1,911, forward strand.
ATCCGGCCGGAGAAAACTAGCGCGAAAACGCCATCATCAGAACGCCGGCCGCGCAGGCCAGGATCCCGACGGCGAGGTAGATCTTCCGTCCCTTGCTCCAGGCTGCGAATCCGGACGCGGGGGTTTGGCTGTGTTGGGCCACGAGGCTTCTTCCTTAGTGCATGTAGAGTCCGCCATCCACATTCAGCGTCTGGCCGGAGATATAGCCGGCGTCCTCGCTGATGAGGAAGGCGATGGCTGCTGCGATGTCCCGGGTGGAACCGACCCGGTTGACCACGAGGTCTTTGGTGAGTTCGTCCTTGCGTTCCTCGCTGAGGGTGCCGCCCATGATGTCGGTGTCGATGGGCCCGGGTGAGATGGCGTTGACCGTGATGTCGTATTCGCCCAGTTCACGGGCCGTGGCCCGGGTCAGGCCGATCACGCCGGCTTTCGCCACGGAGTACGGCGTCTTGGAGAAGGTGCCGCCGCCACGCTGCGCGGAGACCGAGGAGATGTTCACGATGCGCCCGATCCTGTTCTTCACCATTGATTCTGCGACGCGGCGGGTGGCGTAGTGGACGCCGTTGAGGTTGATGTTCAGCACCCGGTCCCATTCGGCGGCGTCGAGTTCCAGGTAGGGCACCGGAGAGCTGACCCCGGCCACGTTGGCGAGCGCAACGATCTGCGGCAGTTCCGCCTCGATGGCGTCGATTGCCGCGCGGACCGAGCCTTCGTCGGAAACGTTGGCGCCGGCGCCGAAGGCCTTGACGCCGTGCTCGGCTGCCAGTTCCTTGGCCGCCGCCTTGCAGAGGGCGTCATCGAGGTCGATGATGCCTATGCTCCAGCCCTGTGCGGCCAGGTAGCTGGCGGTGGCGCGGCCGATGCCGCGCTCGGACACGGCGCCGGTGATGATGGCGGTGCGTTCTGTGGGGAAAGTGCTCATGGGAAGGCTCCTGAAGTGAAAGAGGAAGATGCGGAATCAGCTGATGGGGGCGGGGCCGAGCTCGTCGATGAGCTTCTGCATGGCCACGTACGCCTTGTTCCGGTAGGCGATCAGTTCCGGCGTGCGCTCCGCCGGGACGTTGAGGAAGCCAGCTCCGGTCTTGGTGCCCAGCTTTCCAGCCTCCACCAGGTCGGTGAGGATCTTCGGCGTCGCGAACCGTTCCGGGAAATCGGTCTGGAGGGACTTGTAGCAGAAGTTGTAGACGTCCAGCCCGGCCATGTCGGCAATGGCGAAGGGCCCGAAGAACGGCAGCCGGAAGCCGAAGGTGGTGCGGACCAGGGTGTCGACGTCCTCCGCGGTCGCGATCTCCTGCTCCACCAGCTGGGCGGCCTCGTGGAACAGCGCGTACTGGAGCCGGTTGAGCACGAAGCCGGTGACGTCCTTGACGACGGCGGTCTGCTTGTTGGCCGCGTGCACGAGGTCGCGGACGGCGCCGACCGTGGCGGCCGAGGTGCCGGCATGGGGGATGATTTCAACGCCCGGGATGAACGGGGACGGGTTGGAGAAGTGCACGCCSAGGAAGCGCTCCGGRTTGGYSACCGGCTSGGASAGSTCCGCGATGGAGATCGTGGASGTGTTGGASCCGATGATGGCGTCCGGGCGGGCGGCCGCGCTGATGCGGGCGAGGGTCTGGTGCTTGATCTCGATGACCTCTGGGACGGCTTCTTCGATGAAGTCGGCGTCCGCCACGGCCTCCTCGATGTCCTTGGCGGGCCAGAGGTTTTCCTTCAGGATTGCGGTGGCGCCTTCCGGGAACAGCCCGGCGGCAACGAATTCGTCGGATTCGGCCAGGAGCCGCTCGTAATTCTTCTGGGCCACTTCCGCGGACACATCCGCGAGCGCCACCCGGGCGCCACCGAGTGCGAGGACCTGCGCGATCCCGCCGCCCATGTAGCCGGAGCCGACGACGGCGATCTTGCGGGCGGCGTTGATGGCGGCTGCGGTTGCTGTTGATTCGGTCATATTCAGACTGCCTTCGTGTATTCGGGTTCGTACGAGCAGATGGCGTCCACCTTCGCGGCGGAGGAAGAGTTTTCGTCGAAGCGGTGGCTCAGCCATTCACCCACGAGCTTCTTGGCCAGTTCCAGCCCGATGACGCGCTGCCCCAGCGTGAGCACCTGGGCGTTGTTGCTCAGGACGGACCGCTCCACCGAGTAGCTGTCGTGGGCCGTGACGGCGCGGATACCGGGGACCTTGTTGGCCGCGATCGCCACGCCCAGGCCGGTGCCGCAGATCAGCAGCGCCCGGTCGGCGTCGCCGTCGGCGATCTTGCGGGCCGCGTCGACGGCGACGTGCGGATAAGCGGTGGAGTCGTTGGCGCCGACTCCCACGTCCTGCACGGACGCCACACGGGGGTCGGCTTCGAGGAGCGCCTTCAGCGCGTTCTTGTATTCGACGCCGGCCTCATCGTTGCCGATGACCACGCGCCAGCCTGTTGCTGTGCTCATGCTTGTGCTCCTTGTTCCGCCGGCTCGGGGGTGCCGGGCCGGGATCCTGTGTCTGCGGTGTCGGTGTGGGTGGATATCCGGGTCGCGATGAGGGCGAAGGACACCGCTCCGGGGTCGGGGTGGCCGAGGCTCTTCTCGGCGAGCGGGCGGGCCCGGCCTTTGAGCGGACGCAGCCCGGCGGTCCGTTCTGCGGCGGCTGTGGCGGCGGCCGCCGCCGCGGCGAGGGAACCGGCCACTGGTGTGCCGGCGTCGAACGCGGTGAGGAAAGCGTCCTGGAACGGCAAGAGGGCGTCCACCATGGTCTTGTCCCCCGGCTCGGCCTTGCCGAGCGCGGTGATGGCATCCACGAAGGCCGTGACCGCGGCGGCCGCGTCCTCGCCGCTGTAGCTGTCCTGGTTGCCCAGGGCCTGTCCGGCGGCGATGATCGCCGAGCCCCAGAGCGCACCCGAGGTCCCGCCGGCGCGTTCGCTCCAGGCCTCCCCCGCAGCGGTCAGGACCCGCGACGGCGAGGCGCCGCCGTCGTTCGCGGCAGCCTGTTCGGCCGCGGTGACTGCCGCGTCCACGCCGCGGCGCATGCCGATCCCGTGGTCGCCGTCGCCGGCGACGGCGTCCAGGTGGCCCAGTTCTTCCTCATGCTCGACCACCACGTCCCGCGCCTGGCCGAGGAAGTCGGCGGCCAGCCGGCCGAGGGCTGCCGCCGCGGCGGTGGGCCGTTCGACGTCGGCGGTCTCTTCGGCGTCCGGACCCGCGAGTTCGCGGCGGGCACGGGGTGCCAGGTTTCCCTTGCGGAACGCCGGGGTGTCGGCCGGGGCGGCCCAGTACTGTTCGAGTTCCTTGTCCAGCCACAGCAGGGTCAGGGACAGTCCGGACATGTCCAGGCTCGTGACGAGCTCGCCGCATTCGGGTTCGACGACGGTGAGCCCGGCGGCGGTGAGGAGCATCTCGATCTTGCCGAACAGCAGGAAGAGTTCGTCGTACTTGACCGTGCCGAGGCCGTTGACGATTGCGACCACGCGGGTGCCGGCGTCGTCCGGTTTGTCGGCCAGGAGCCGGCTGACCAGGAGTTCGGCCAGTTCGGAGGCGGTGGGCATGGGGTGGTCGGAGATGCCCGGTTCGCCGTGGATGCCCAGGCCCAGGGACATGTGCCCCGCGGGGACAGAGAACAGCGGGGCCTCCGCGCCGGGCAGCGTGCAGCCGTCGAAGGCGACGCCGAGGGACCGGGTGCGGTAGTTGGTCCGGATGGCCAGCCGTTCGACGTCGTCCAGGCTCAGTCCCGCCTCTGCGGCGGCGCCGGCGATCTTGAAGACCGTCAGGTCCCCGGCGATGCCGCGGCGCTTCTCGATCTGCTCCAGCGGGGCGCTGGCGATGTCGTCGGTGACCAGGACGGTGCGGGTTTCGATGCCTTCGGCGTTGAGGCGCAGCTGGGCCTGGCCGAAGTGCAGGACGTCGCCGGCATAGTTGCCGTAGCTCAGCAGCACGCCGCCGCCGGYGTTGGCGGCCTTGGCCACGCGGTAGACCTGGCCGGCCGCGGGCGAGGCGAACATGTTGCCGCAGGCCGAGGCGGTGGCCAGGCCGGGCCCGACGAGGCCGGCGAAGGCCGGGTAGTGCCCGGAGCCGCCGCCGACCACCAGGGCCACCTGCCCGGAGGGGACTTCGGTGGAGCGGACGACGCCGCCGTCGACTCGGGCCACGTAGCCGCGGTTGGCCGCAACGAAGCCGTCCAGTGCCTCATCCGCGAAATCAGCGGGATTGTCGAAGATCTGGGTCATGGTTCCTCATTGAATCCGTGTTGGAGAACTAATGCTGTGGGTTGAGGTGGGTGGTGCGGCCGCCCCCCCCAAGTGGCTTGACGGCCGCACCACGCGCCGGTGTCGGCGCCCGGTCAGGCGCTGAGTTCAGAAGCTGGCTTCAGGCGCCCGTTCAGGCGCTGGCGAGTGCCGTGGCTGCCGGCAACTGCCGGCCCTGGGCCACCTGGCTCGCGCCGAGGGCGTAGCCGTCGGTCTTCGGCAGGACCTGGCGGCGGAGGTAGTCCTGGTTGCTGGCCGTGACGCTGAGGCCGTCGCCGCCGTAGTGCTCGGTGCACAGGATGCCCTGGAAGCCGACGGAGAGCGCGGTTTTGAACGCCTCGCGGTAGTTGATGAGGCCGCTTTCCATCGGGGCCGGCATCGCCACGTAGGTGTCCCGGGCGACGTCCTCGTCGCGGATGTAGTTCTTCATGTGCCAGTAGTTGGAGTACGGGAGGGTCTTGGCGACCATCTCGCGCCAGTCCTCGATCGGGCGGTGCAGCCGGATGAGGTTGCCGATGTCGGGGTTGATGCCGACGTTGGCCAGGCCGATGTCCTGGACCAGCTGAACGGAAGAATCAGCGGTGCCGAGGTAGGTGTCCTCGTACATTTCAAGCGAGAGCAGGACGCCGACCTCGGCCGCGTGCTGGCCGAGGTCGCGCAGGCGGCTCACAGCTTTGCCCCACGTTTCCTTGTCCCCTACCGGGTCCTTGTACCCTTCGACGGTCCAGAACCAGAGCTGCTTCTGCTGCTCGGCGGTGATGGCCTGGTGCAGTCCGAACGAGACGACCTCGCAGCCCAGCTCGGCGGCGGCGTCGATGGTGCGGTGGCTGTACGCCAGGTTCGCTTCCCAGTTGCCTTCCTCGATCACGCTGCGGCGGATGGCCGAGATGACGGGGATGCCGATGCCGACGTTGTCCGCGGTCTGCTTGAACTCGGCGAGCCGCGCCGAGCTCAGGTCACCGGGGCGGACCCAGCTGTCCGTGAGGTCGGCATTGGCAAAGCCGGCGTCCTTGACCTCGGTGAGGACCTCGGCCCAGGCGGAGGCGTCGGCGTCGTTGATGTGGTTGCCCTGCGCGTCGGTCCCCGGGAACTGCAGGAGCGCTGCGGTGATGGGCCAGTTTTCGGCTGTATAGGCCATGGGTTCACTCCTTCGTGGAATCCTGTTTCCTATAGGATTTACTATCTAGAGGGATGTTGTCAAGGTCACACCCCCGGGTTACGAGCGTTTCGCGGCGAAGGCCGCTGTCGCGAAGACCTCCGGATTCAGGACGTTGGCAGGGCGCTCCCCTGCCGCGACCGCCAGGATCGAGCCAATGGCGCTGGCCGCGACGTCCCGCGTGAAGTCCTCGGTCCAGCACAGGGAATGCGGGGAAAGCACCACGTTGTCCAAGGTCAGGAGCTCGTCGTCGGGAAGCAGGGGTTCCGGCTCAAAGACGTCCAGGCCGGCGCCGGCGATCCGGGCCTCCCGCAGGGCGTCCCGGAGGGCATCCGTGTCCACGAGCTTTCCGCGGCCGATATTGATCAGGTAGGCGCTTGGCTTCATCCGCGCCAACGCGGCCGCACCGATCAGTTTTTCGGTCGCCGGTGTCAGCGCGGCGCAGAGCACAACGTAATCCGAGCGCTCCAGGAGCTCATTCAGGCCCAGCAGTTCGACGCCGAGTCCGGCGGCCTCCGCGTGGCGGCCGCTGCGGTTGTTGCCCACGACTTTCACCCCGAGCGGGGCCAGGAGGCGGGCGAGCTCAGCGCCCACACTGCCGAAGCCCACGATGCCGACCGTCTGGCCCACCAGCGGCGCGCCGCGGTAGTGCTCGCGCTGCGCCCAGTCAGAGGTCCGGGTCAGCCTGTCCTTGGCCAGGAGCTTGTGCGAGAGCGCCAGGAGCAGCGTCAGTCCCGCCACCGCCAACGGCCGCCGGATGGCATCCGGGGTGTTGGTGACAACGATGCCGGCGCGGGTGCAGGCGTCCAAGTCGATGGTTTCGTAGCCGGCCCCGAACCGGGCAATCAGCCTCAGGTCCGGGGCGTGGTCCACGGTGCGTGAATCGAAGGCGATGTGCCCCAGGGACAGCACGGCCTGAACCCCGGCGAGGTCGGCCAGCGGAACCGGGTCTGTGTAACTGGGCAGGACGCTCCAGCTGATGCCATGCTCGCTGAGCCGCTGCAGCCGCAGGTCCCCGTGAATGGAGCTTCCGTCCGGCCGCGCGGCGTCGGCCGTGACGGCCACGGTGAACGGCGAGCGGGCGGTGCCCGCGGTGGTGGTTCCCGCCGCCGGGGCGGCCGCCGTGGTGGCGACCGCCGTCGTCGTCAATGCATTTGTTGCTGTGCTCATGCGTCGGTTCGGCTTTCTGTCTGCGCTGCTGCGGTCTTGTCCTTGATGGGTTCGCGGACCAGCACGGTGTACGCCACTGCGGCCAGGGCGGCGATGACGCCGCCGATCACGAACGACGGCGCGTAGGAGCCGGTGGCATCGGCGATCACACCGGTCAGCAGCGGGGCAAAGGCGCCGCCGAAGTAGCCGCCGAAGTTCTGGATGGCACCGACGGAGGCAACCTGTGAGTTGTCCACGATGTCGCCGGGCATGGCCCACGCGGCCGCCTGCATGGTGGCGACGAAGCCCAGTGCCACGGTCATGACAGCGATGGCGAGCGGGAGGGAATCTACGAACGGGATGAGGCAGATCAAGATGCCGGCGGCAACCGCTGCAATGGACATCACGTGGCGCTTGGCCAGCAGCGGATCGCGGCCGGCCTTCTTCGAGTAGCGCGTCATGACCCAGCCGCCGGTGATGCCGAGGATGGCTGCGCCGAGGTACGGGACAGCCGCAAGCCAGCCGGAGCTGGCGATGCTGGCACCGCGTTCTTCCTGCAGGTAGAGCGGCAGGAAGACGATGAAGATGTTCCAGATCCAAATGACGCAGAAGAATCCGGCCATCATGCCCCAGATCTGGCGGTGCTTAAAGAGTCCGAGCCACGAAACCTTCTTGGCAGTCAGGAGCTGGGTGGTGCGCTGGCTTTCGATGTAATCCAGTTCCTTCGCGCTGATGCGCTTGTGCTCTTCGGGAGCGCGGTAGTAAAGGAAGAAGGCCAATGCCAGCACGATGCCTGCGGCGCCGAGGAAGAGGAAGATGGCCTGCCAGCCGAACGCGAGCATGATGGCGGTCAGGACGGGCGGCGCGATGGCGGGTCCCCACTTGGAACCGCTGTCCCAGATGGCGGTGGCCTGTCCGCGCTCGGCCCGGGGGAACCAGTCGGCGGTGAGCTTTGCCGACGCCGGCCCGTTGGGGGCCTCGGTGATGCCGAGCAGGAAGCGGAACGTGACGAACTGCCACATCTTGGTGCCGACGGCCATCAGCGCGGTCGCGATGCTCCAGCCCGCGATTGCGAGGAAGTACATCCGTCGGGCGCCCAGCTTGTCCACGAGCCAGCCAGCGGGCAGCTGGGCAAAAGCGTAGGTCCAGGAGAACACGGTGCCCAGGAGGCCAATGTCCGTCCGGGTCATGCCGAAGTCTTTGATCAGTTGCGGCGCGGCGATGGAGATCGCACTGCGGTCCATGTAGTTGATGATGCYGGCGGCCAGCGCCCAGCCGAGAATCCACCACCGCAGATTCTTGATGGTGCGGCGTGTTGCGGACTCCTTGGGCCCTGCGGCCAAAGTTTCTGTTTGCACTCTTCACTCCCTTGTGACTCCCCATGCCGGCACCGTAGCCGTCACAATCGAAGATCCTATAGGGTCTTCGATCAGCTGTGAAGGGGGTCACAAAAAAGAGGGCGCAGAAGCGGGTACGGCGCACTGTTACGCGGTGTTGGACCCGCGCGCGTCAGCCTGGGAAGCGAGGCTTATTCCGCGGGAGCGTCCGCGATGGCGCGGCCGCGCACCTTTTGCACGTGCTCGGCCATTGCGGCTGCGGCCTTCTCCGGGTCGCCCGTCGCCAAGGCATCCAGGACGGCCTGATGTTCGGCGATCGCATGGTCGGCGTCGGTGATCCCCACTCCCCCGAACAGGCGGAAGCGCTGAATCTGCCCGCCGAGGGCGGCATAGGCTGCCACCATGAACTGGTTGCCCGTCTGCTCCGCGATCAGCCGGTGGAACCGCTCGTCGGCCTCGAGGTAGCCGCGGAACTCGGCGAACGAGGGCCCGCGCGGTGCGTCCTTGAGATCGGCGACTGCCCGTTCCAATTCGGCCAGGTGGCCGGTGGTCAGCCGGGCACACGCCAGGCGGGCGTTCACAGGTTCGATCGCGAGCCGGGCTTCCATAAGCTCGGCGAAGTCTTCCCGGGTGAACACCGGAGCAACCCGGTAGCCCTTAAGGGCCACGCGGCGCACCATCCCGGTGTGTTCCAGCCTGGCGAGCGCCTCCCGCACGGGGGTGGGCGAGACGTCGAGTTCCCGGGCGGTCCCGTCGATGCTGACCGCGGTTCCGGGTTCCAGCCGGCCATCCATCAGCGACGCCAGAAGTTCCTCATAGACGTGGTCCGCCAGGACCTGCCGGCTGACGGGGCGGCCGGCGGGGCGCCCCTCAGAATGGCTGCCGGTGGAAGCTAATTGCATCTTCAGATCCTATAGGACCAGGCACGGAGAGGCCCCCTTCGGGGCATGCCCATTTGCCGCCCCCACCGCTGGACATGCCCCTCGCTCCGCGTCATGGGCCCACGGGGGACATGCCCAGTCCCGGCGCCAGCCACGGGACATGTCCAGTGGCCAATTCGTCGAGGGACCATGTCCCGGTGGCCCCGATGTGCAGGACGGGACATGCCCACCCGCACATTCCAGCGAGGCACATGTCCAGTCTTAGGCCCAACCGACGAGGGACATGCTCATTGTTAGGCGCGGCCAATGGGCAGAATGGCATTCTGCCCATTGGCCGCGGCGGCCGCCGGGCATTCCCATGGCCATGATGCGCCGCGAGGAACATGCTCTCTCGTGCAGATCATCGCGGCACATGTCCGGCAGCGGGCGCGGCCCTGTGACTCGCGCATCCTGTCTCGGACCTGCCCGGCGAGGGACATGCTCATTGTTAAATGCGATCAGTGGGCAGAATKGCATTCTGCCCACTGGTCGTGGCTGCGGCTGAGCATGTCCAACCGAGCGTGCGCTGCGCGGCTCCGCGGGAGTCACCGCGCCGCAGATGGCCCTAGTTCTGGTAGGCCGGGTAGTCGGTGTAGCCCTCGGCGCCGTCGGCGTAGAACGTGGATGCGTTTGGCTCGTTGACCGGCAGGCCTTCGCGCCAGCGGCGGGCGAGGTCCGGGTTTGCGATGGCCGGGCGTCCGACGACGACGGCGTCAGCGTGCCCGTCGGCAACCAGCGAGATGGCCTCATCCCGGGTGGTGATGACGCCGAATCCGGTATTGACGAGGAAGGCGCCGTTGAAGCGTGAACGCAGGTCCTGGACCAGTTCGCCGGTGGGATCCTTGTGCAGGATGCTCAGGTAGGCCAGGTTCAGCGGCGCAATAGCATCCACCAGCAAGCGGTACGTCTCACGAACATCTGCGGCGTCCAGTTCGGTGACACCCTGGACGTTGTGCTCCGGCGAGATCCTGATACCGACGCGTTCGGCGCCCACGGCCTCCACCACAGCCTTCACAACTTCGATCACGAAGCGCGCCCGGTTCTCGGGCGTGCCGCCGTAGATGTCGTCACGCTGGTTCGACGACGGCGCCAGGAATTCGTGCAACAGGTAACCGTTGGCAGAGTGCAGCTCCACGCCGTCGAACCCTGCCTCGATCGCGTTCCGCGAGCCCTGGACAATTTCCTGCAGGACGCCGGGCAGTTCGTCGGTGGTCAGGGCATGCGGCACGGGGTGCGCCTGCTTGCCCTTGGACGTACGGGTCTCTGCCTCGACGGCGATGGCACTCGGCGCAACTACCTGGTGGCCGCCGGTGATGTCCTCATGTGAAACCCGGCCACCGTGCATGATCTGCGCGAAGATCCGGCCGCCTTCGGCGTGAACGGCGTCCGTGACCTTCTTCCAGCCGGCAATCTGGTCCGGGGTGACGATGCCGGGCTGGCCCGGGTACGAGCGCCCGGCCGGGCTCGGATAGGTGCCCTCGCTGACGATCAGGCCCAGTGAGGCGCGCTGGCGGTAGTGCTCGGCAACCAGGGGCCCCGGGATACCTTCCTGGCCGGAACGGAGACGGGTCAGCGGCGCCATGACGAGCCGGTTGGGCAGTTCCAGCTCGCCGAGGGTCATCGGGGAAAACAGCATGCGCAATTCCTTTCGCAGTGAATGGGTTCACTGGCGGCAACTGCGAGGCGTCTGCAACTATTCCCGCGTGAGACTCGGATCACTACGGGTGGACTATGATCTTCACCGCGGTGTCGTTGTGGTTGATCAGCGTGTCGAACCCCTTGTCCACCAAGTCGTCCAAGGCGATCCGCCCCGTGATGAAGGGTTTCAGGTCGACTTTTCCTTCCTGGACAAGCCTGATGGCGGCTTCGTGGTCGCCGCAGTAGGCGATGGTGCCGCGCAGGTCGATTTCCTTGAGCACCACTTTCTGCATGTCGACCGTGGCCGGGTGCCCCCAGATCGAGACATTGACGACGACGCCGGCGGGCCTCACGACGTCGAGCATGGTGTCCAGCACCGCATTCACACCGGCACATTCAAACGCCGCATCGGCCCCCGCACCGTCGGTCAGTTCCAGCACGCGCGCCTTGACGTCCTCGGCACTCGGATCRAGCACGTGATCCGCGACCCCGGACGAAGTCGCCTTGTCTTTGCGGGCGGCCGACAGCTCTGTAACGATCGTGGTGACGCCGATGCCTTTGAGGACCGCGGCGGTCAGCAGGCCGATGGGTCCGGCACCCCCGACGACGGCGACGTCCCCGGCTTTGACGCCGCTCCGGCCGACGGCGTGATACGCCACCGCAAGGGGTTCGATCAGGGCGGCCTCGTCCAGGGGGATGGCGCCGACAGAGTGCACCCACCGGGTGTCGACGACGATCTTCTCGCTCAAGCCGCCACCGCCGCCCGCCAGGCCGATGAAGCCCAACTTGGTGCACAGGTTGTAGTGGCCGCTGAGGCAGGGACCGCATTCATTACAGACGTAGTACGGCTCCACGACGACGTTGTCTCCAACGGCCAGACCGCTGACGCCTTCCCCCAGTTCCTCGACGGTGCCGGAGAACTCGTGGCCGAGGGTGACCGGGGCGGCCTCCTGGGTGAGCCCGTGGGGGTGGCCGGGCGGCGGGGTGAAAATGGGTCCTTCCAGGAATTCATGGAGGTCTGTGCCGCAGATACCGCACCAGGCCACGGCGATCTTCACCGTTCCCGGTCGCAGCTCCGGCTCTTGAATGTCTTCGATCCGGAGATCCTCGCGGGCGTGGAATCGTGCTGCTTTCATGGTGTTTCACCTTCGCAGTCCAGGACCGTGGATGCGCCCGGTCAGGCGCATCCACGGAATTGAGGTTGGATTTTCACAGCGGGGCCGTAGCCCCAGTCTGGTGGCCGTGGCTGAGATTGTCACGACCCCGTGAGTCAGCGCGTGCGGTTAGCGCGTGTGATGCGTGGGCTGCAGCTCGAAGACCGGCGTCGGCAGTCCTTCCATCCTGGCCTTGAGCTGCAGGGCAAGATAGTTCGAATAGTGCCGGCTCTGGTGCAGGTTGCCGCCGTGGATCCACAGGTTCTCCACGTTGGTGGGCTTCCACATGTTGCGCAGTTCCCCCTCCCACGGCCCCGGGTCCTTCGGCGTATCCGATCCGAACCCCCAGCACTTGCCGACGGCGTCCGCCACCTCGGGCGAGACCAAATCAGCCAGCCAGCCGTTCATCGACCCATACCCCGTGGCGTAAATAATGACGTCGGCATCCAGCTCCGTTCCGTTGGCCATCACGACGGAGTTGCCGGTGATCTTGCTGACCTGGCCATTGGCCAGCTTGACCCGGCCGTCGATGATCAGCTGCGAGGCGCCGACGTCGATATAGTAGCCGGAGCCGCGCCTCAGGTACTTCAGGAACAAGCCGGAGCCGTCAACGCCGAAGTCCAGATCAAAGCCGGCAGCCTCGAGCTGGGAGTAGAACTCCGCGTCCCGGCGGGCCATCTCCGCATAGACCGGGATCTGGGCTTCGGGCAGAATCCGGTACGGCAAGGAGGCAAACAGCAGGTCGGCTTTCTCCGTGGTGACGCCGCTGGCCAGCGCCTCTTCGGAGTACAGCCCCCCGAGAGCCAGGTCCATGAGGGATTCGCTGCGGGCAATATGCGTCGAGGACCGCTGGACCATGGTGACGTCCGCGCCGTGTTCCCAAAGGTCGGCGCAGATATCGTGGGCCGAATTGTTGGAGCCGATGACCACGGCTTTCTTGCCGGTCCAGTCGCCACCGCCCGGGTGCTTGGACGAGTGGTACTGCTCCCCCAGGAAGGACTCGGCGCCGTCGAACGTGGGGACGCTCGGGTACCCCGATACACCCAGGGCGAAGACGAGCTGCTTCGGGCGCAGGGTGACCGGTTCGCCGTCGCGCATCACCTCCACCACCCACTCCTGGGACGTTTCGTCGAAGCGGGCGTTGGTGCACTCGGTCTTGGACCAGTAGTTCAGTTCCATGATCCGTGTGTAGTTTTCCAGCCAGTCGCCGATCTTGTCCTTGGCCGCGAAAACCGGCCAGTCGTCGGGGAACTTCATGTAGGGCAGGTGGTCGTACCAGACCGGATCGTGCAGGTGGAGGGACTTGTAGCGGTTACGCCAGGAGTCACCCGCGCGCTCATTCTTTTCGATGATGATGGTGGGCACTCCGAGCCTCCGCAGCCGCGCGCCCAGCCCGATCCCGCCCTGGCCGCCGCCAATGATGACGGTGTAGGGCTGGTCTTCGTAGCCGAGCCTCGCCTCCTGCTCCTCCTTCAGTTCCAGCAAGGATTTGCGTCCTTTGGTGATCTCGTGGGCGACCCCCTTGTCCCGGTTGGGGCCCTTCTTTTCCTCAAAGCCCTTCAGTTCCTGCATGGTGGTGAGCAGGGTCCAGCATTTGCCATTCCGGAGGCGCAGATGGGCGTAGCCCCGGGCCTGGGCGGTCTCGAAGTTCACCCAGGCCTCGGCATTGGCGGCGTCCCCGGTGGCGTCCTCGGCGAGGATCCAGTTGCTGGGCTGCACGTCGTCCAGGGTCGTCTCGAGCATGCGCCGGATGTCCTCTTTGCCCTCCAGCGTCTTGAGGTTCCAGGTGAAGGAGACGAAGTCGCGCCAGTACGAGTCGTCGTCGAAAAGTTCCAGTGCGGCGTCCGTGTTGTGGCTGCGCAGTGCCTCATCGAACTGCGCCAGCCACGCCCCGACGACGCCGTTTGGTGTCTCAGGCATGTTTCCTCTTTCCATTGCTGACAGGGGGCCGCTCCCGTTGCGTGGCGCGTAGACCACGCAGTGACCCGCATCACAAGTAAATGTCGCAGGGGGTTACAATCGGGTTACACGGAGCTCTCAAGCTGTCGGCGGGCGCGCAGGTTGGCCGACGGCGGCAGGGACCCGGCCGGGTGCGACGATTCGAGGGCGAGTTGAGAGAATGAGCATGCGGCAGGGCAACGGCCCCATCACGCATCCCTCGGACCTCAGGTTTTCTGCACCGGCGGAATACGCCCGAATACTCCGGGCGGCGCACGAGACCACGATTTCGGGCATTCCGGATCCGCACCTCTCGCCGTCGCTTATCAAGTCTTGGCAGCGTTCCCTGGCACTGGGCATCAATCCGGACCAGCACCGGCCTCTGCACCGGCATGAAGTCTCCGAGGCGCGATCCCTCAGCGCCGGCCATCGGCTGGCTGCGGTGATGCCTGCGCTGTCACAGCTTCTGGCCGATGAGACCGCGACCGGACGCCATCTGCTGATCGTGACCGACCACGAGGGCGAAGTGCTGTGGCGCGTCGGCAGCAAGCAGGCCTTGCGGCTCGCGGACTCGCTGGAGTTCGTGGAGGGCGCCGACTGGTCCGAATCAGGGGTGGGCACCAACGCCATCAGCGAGGCCTTGGTGACCGGCGCCCCGGCGCAACTCTTCTCGGCCGAGCACCTCGTGCGGACCCACCATGACTGGGCTTGCACCGCATCCCCCATTCGCGACCCTTTGACCGGCGACATCGTCGGCGTCCTGGACGTCTCTGGCCCGTTCGAATCGGTCACACCGGACAGCCTGCGGCTGGTGCGTTGCGGAGTGCGGCTCGCAGAGGAGCTGCTGAAATCGGCCCCGTTTCCCGACGGCGGCATCGGTCACTCGGGGCAGCGGGCACCCCGTGGCGAGCGGGCAGTGCGCGACGGCGGCGCCCGACCCCAGCTCGTGCTGCGGCTCTTGGGGGACGCGCCATCCGCGGCAGTCGACGGCGGCATCAGCCGTCCGCTGACTGTGCGCCGCGCCGAGATCCTGGCCCTTCTGGCCTCGCGTGATCAGGGCTGGAGTGCCGAAGAATTGGCGTACGAGATCCATGGCGATGCGGGCACCGGCGCGGCGATCCGGACCGAGATGCACCGGATCCGCGCCGTTCTGGGAGATATCCTGGAAGCGAACCCCTACCGATTCTCTTCAACCCTCAACGTCGTGACCGACGCTTCCGTTGTGGCCGGTCACCTGCGGGGCGGTCGGGTTGCCGAGGCGTTCGCGGCGTACCCGGCAACACTGCTCACCCGTTCGGTCAATCTGGCGATCGGGTTCATGCGCGACGAGCTCAACACGGCCGTGGGAGCTTCCGTCCGGTCAAGCGGTGATGCCCGGCTGATGCTGCAGTGGTGCACGAGCGACATGGGGTCCTTCGATACGGCGACTGCGGCTGCCGTGGCTGCGCAATTGGGGCCGGACGACCCGCGTTGCCAGCTCGTGAATGCCCGGATGGAACGGGTGGACCGGGAATTGCGAGCCTAGCCACGGACTAGGGAGGCGGCGGGGCGACCCCGGGGCAGCCTTGGCCTTGGGGATTCTGCAGGCACGTGTCTGCGTAGTTCCTGGTGATCGTCCGCCAGACACTGACGGTCTGCGGCGGCGAGCTGAATTGCCCTTGGCCGGGGATGGGCAGCGGCGGTCCGCCATTGACGGAGTAGGTTCCCTGGAAATGCGTCGTCAAAACCACCGGGAAGTCGCCGGTTTGTGTGTACACGTGACTCGTCAGGGTCTTCTCGCCCCAGCGATCCTGCGGAAGCGGTCCGCCGGCCACCGTTTGTGGGCCGAGCGAGGTCCCGTCGCCATAGCTCCAGGAGTACTGCACGGGCTTAGCGGTGACGTGGACGGCCTGGGCCAGGATTGTGATGTCGAACTGCTGATCTGCGGCGCTGGCGAAGAAATTGGTCTCGGCACCCCGGAGCGTGTTGGGGCTGGGTTGGGCTGTAGACAGTCCCGCAGTTATCGGAAGCCGCTGGAACTCCCTCTGGATCAGTGCGGCAATTCGGGGCAGCAAGTCCGCCGGCCGGGGATCGAAGAGGCACGTTGGGCCGGAGTGAAATGACCATGTCGGGTTCGCGATTCCGGCCGGCGCCTTCAGCCAAACGACCGGAATACCTTCTTTGCCGCCGGGACCGTTCTTGCAATCGACGAGGACTGCAAGACAATCCCCATCAAAGTCACCTCCGCCCAAATGGCACTGGAGCTCGTATTTGTACTGGAAGGGGTCTGCAGATACAGATCCGGGTTGCGACCATACGAACCGCCCCGTCGACGGGTCGACCAGCCAGCCGCCGACATCAACGGTGTCGTCACCCCAATTACCGACGATAGGTGGTGGCTGGCCTTCGGCTCGTGCGGAAATAGGCGTCCCGACAAAAATGAGAAACAACATCGCCATAGCAGGGCCTCGGCCCCACAACAACCGACGCATCGTGCTAGCCGACGATCGGCTGAATGTTGTTGACGTACCAAGCCCCACGTTTAAACACAGCGAGCATGAGGTTGCCGGTATCTTCTGGCTTGGCCGCTGCCTGCTGCAGTGTGCCATCGGCGTTGTAATAGGAAAGCGCCTGCTGCGAGACTTGGATCGCTACCTGATAGTTGCCATCCGGTGCAACCTTGAACGTTGTGCTGACCGAGGGTGTTTGAACCTTACCGCCTGCGAGCCATCGCCCACCCTCGTGCCACCCTGAAATTACGGCCTTGGCCCTTTCGCAGGCGCGACATTGGGAACTTGTTATCGCGTCGAGCCTCGAAGTATCTCCAGTTTCATATCCATAATTGAGCAACACGAACCAGTACCGCGCAAACGCCTCCAGCCCTTCCTTCGTCTCCGCCTTCGCAGCTTCCGGCAACTCGGGTACTGGCACGTTCTGCGCCTTGCCGGTCGCGTCGGCGGGCTTGTAGCTGGCAGTAGGTGTTGGAGTTGCGCTCGGGGTGGCCGGCCCTGAGGGACTCTGCGAAGCAGCAGTTGGGGATCCGGGAGTCGGCGTTCCACCCCCGCTGCACGCTGTGGCCGACATCAGGGAGATCGACACCCAAGCGACCGCACAGGCTCGCCAGGGACCGGAAAGCGAAGTGCGAGATGTCATGGTCAGCTACTCCCCCGATAGAAAATCAAGACGATTGAAGCCAATTTGTGGCTTAAGGGTAACTGAGATCACATTTTGCCGGTCAAAATTATCCACAGGTAGCATGTGCCCGCCTGTCGGACCGACAGAACACCCCGGCAGTCCTTTAGCCCCTAGCCAGCGACCGCCCGATTCAGAACAATGAACCCATGATGTTCGAACACGAAGACGGCAATCCGATCCTCACACTGGACGACGACCAAGCCTGGACATTGATTGAGGCTACAAAGCACGGCAGGCTCGTGGTCACCGTGGCCGGAGAACCGGACATTTTCCCGGTGAACTACGCGGCCAGCGGTCGGAAACTGTTCCTCCGCACCGCCCCGGGAAACAAACTGGCCGAGCTCACCATCAACTCGAAGGTGCTCTTCGAAACCGACGGGATCCTGTCCGAGGAAGCATGGTCAGTAGTCCTGCGCGGCACTGCACGCGTGCTCGACCAATCGGCGGACATCGCCGACGCCGAGGCCCTCGGGCTGAAACCGTGGGTTCCGACGTTGAAGGACTTCTACGTCGAAATTACGCCGACGTCGCTCAGCGGACGCCACTTCCAGTTCGGCGAACACCCGGAGCGGGAAATCTAACGCCCGACGGCGGTTACCGCCCGCAGTTCCCCGACCCGCAATTCCCGGTCCGCCACCCCCGGTCCGCTTCAGACCCGCGCCCCGAGGCTGCTGCCCGGCGGCTGCTGGCCGGCGCCAGGACTTGGCACCCGCCTAGACTTAAACAATGGCGGACAAGCTGACTCCGGAGCGGCGCAGCTGGAACATGTCCAGGATCCGGGGCAAGAACACCAAGCCGGAAATGCTGGTCCGTAGGCTACTGCACGCGAAGGGATACCGCTATCGCCTGCACGGCACCGCGAGCGGCGGCAAACTCCCGGGCAACCCCGATCTCGTCTTCGCCGGCCGCCGCAAAGTCATCTTCGTCAACGGCTGCTTCTGGCATTTCCACGACTGCCGGGTGGGCCAGCACGCACCCCAAGCAAACGCCGAGTTCTGGGAAACCAAGCGCACGCGCACCCGGAACCGCGACGCCGCCCAGCGGCTTCAGCTCGAACTCGATGGCTGGGAAGTCCTCACCGTGTGGGAGTGCGAACTGAAGGACCGATCGGCGTTGGAGCTCCGCCTCGATGCCTTCCTCCAGGGCCCTCCCCGCCACAGTCCTTTCCTGCACAGCCCGGCCCGGGACGAACCCTCCTGAGGACCTTCGCTGAGCAGCAACGCCCCGCGTGTCGCGCGGCCCACCTCCGGTGCAGGCTGAACGACCTCAGCTAATATTCGACTCCGGGGGCGATAGGCATTATTCGGTCAGTACCAACGCGTACTGCAAACACGGGAGAGCGCACGATGCCGCACTTGCTGATGTCCAACGACCAGCCCGAAACGGCTGCTGCGCCAACAGATTCCAGTCCCGCAGATTCCAGCCCCACAGATTCCAGCCCCACAGTTCTGCCGTTCCGTCGCCTCGGCCACACGAGGCTCCACGGCTTCCGGGCCCGCCCGCTCCGCGGAGCGAACCCGGATCTGGAGCCGCTGCGCCGGCAGGCGGCCTCGATCATTGATGAGGTTCTGGCTGGCACCAACCCGGAAGAAGCTGACGTGCGGGAGAAACTCCAGTGGCACGTCGCCAACAACCCGGGCCAGCCGGAAAAGGCGCTCCTGGAACATTTGCGGACAGTGGCCGACCAGCAGGAATCCGCCTAGCCGGCGGACCTGTCGATACTGGCCTGCCGGAGCACTTCGCCCCACGACTGCTGGGCAAGATCTGCCACGGCGGCCAGGATTTCCGAGGGCGGTAGCGACAGATCCAGCGGGAACTCGACAATGTCGATGTCGGTATTGAGAATTCGGCGCAGCWTGATTTCCCCGGCTCCTGGGTAAACGATCCACGCCGTCGGCACCCGCAAGGATGTGCAGTAGGCCAGCATCCGGTAGTGGTCGCCCGAAAGGGACGCGCCGACGTCGGCCGCGGCCTTGTACTTGGCGTCGTACACCATCACGGGCCGGCCGCCGAGGAAGTGGACGGCACCGGGCTGCACCACAATGCGGTCCGAGTCGCGGACGGCCTCGTTCAGCAGGGCGTTGTAGCGCAACCGCATTTCCCCGGGGTAGGCGGCCATGGCTTCGCGCAGGGCTGTTCCCACGAAGTCCTCGAACACCTTTGCCATGTCCACCACGAACGACGCCGACTGCTGCTTGCCGTCGCCGGCCTCCGCCGACGCGTTCCGCAGGATCAGTTCGGCGAGCCGGAGAGCGGCGTGGTAACGGGTGTTCATCCGGCTGGGCCGCCACTGCGGCAGCGGCGCGCCGGACTGAAGGCGCGTCACGGCGTCGAGCTTTCCCTTGAGCTGGCGCAGGCGGCTCAGGACTTCCGGCCGAACCCGCGGCACCTGGGACATCCGTTCCAGTGCGGCGCGCAGAATCCGGTTCTCCGCGATGTCCTCGGTGAACTCGTCGTAGGAGACTTCCAGCGGAACCAGCATGCCGGGCCGGCGGGAAATCTGGTCCGACATCCGGATCCGGCCCTTGACGGTCCGGAGGGATTCTTCCACCATGAGATACCCCTGCAGCACGCCGCGGCTCAGCGCCCGGTCAGCGAGCTGCGCCAGGGATTCGGCCAGGGCGCTCCAAAGTTCAGTGTGCTCCACCGCGGCGACAGAATCGTCCCGGAACCCTTGGTCCCCCGCGTAGCCGAGCAGGAACAGCAAACGGCTCAGACCGAGCCGACCCTTCGGTCGCACCTCCAGCTGCACGGCGGGAGTGCGCACGGAGCCGACGGTCCCCACCGGTTCGACCCGGTACAGGCCCATGCCCATCGGCGAGGCCTTCGCCAGGCCGCTGGCGTTGACGTAGGCGGCAGTGTCCGGATCAAGCCGCTCCACGACGCCGGCGGAGAGTTCGTCGAGGACAATGTGCCGGCAGGCCTCCGCCGCACCGCGTCCGGATGAACCCCGTCCGGATGAACCCCGTCCGGATGAACCGCGCCCGGCCGGACCGCCTCCGGATGAACCCCGATGGTCAGAGGCATTGCGGTCCGACGAACTGCGGTCCAGCGCTACGGCGTCCCCGGCCAGCCTAGGCATGCGCCAGGCGGCCCAGGAGTTGTTCCAGTCCGAACCGTTCCTCGAGCTGGGCGCGGTTGAGCTGCCCGTGATAGTGCTCCTCCAGCAGCGGCATGAGCTCGTATTTCCAGATCCTGCTCAGGCCCTTGGGCGTCTGSGCGGACTTCTTCATGAAGTAGGAGGGCCCGATCATGAGGTCGCGGTCCCATTCGTCGATCGCGTCGTTCAAAGCGTCAAGCAGCAGGGCCGGCGTCGTGTCCAGGTCGCGGGCCTGGAGGAAGCGCAGCAGCGAGCCCTTCACGGGTTCCGTCTTCGGGTGCAGCTCGATGAAGGAGAACCGCCGCCGGATGGCCGCGTCCATCATCGCGATGGACCGGTCCGCGGTGTTCATGGTGCCGATGATGTAAAGGTTGTCCGGCAGGGTGAACGGCTCGTTGGGGCTGTATTGCAGGTAGATGCGGTCGTCGCGGTATTCGAGCAGGAAGTACAGCTCGCCGAACACCTTGGCGAGGTTGGCCCGGTTCATCTCGTCGATGATCAGGAAGTACGGTTTGCTCTCGTTCCCGGGCTTGGCCGCTTCCTCGGCGAGCCGGCGCAGCGGTCCCGCCACGAGCTTGAAGGAGACCTGTCCCTCGTCCGTCTTGTCCGGGCGGAATCCCTCGAAGAAATCCTCATAGGCGTACGACGGGTGGAACTGGACCAGCTTGACCCGCTCGTCCGTGGTGTCGCCGGCGAGCTCGGCGGCGAGGTGTTTGGCGAGGTACGTCTTGCCGGTTCCCGGCGGACCGTAGAGCACCAGCTGCCGGTTCTCCTCGAGGAGTTCGGCGATTTCCTGCAGCGGCTCCAGGTCCATGTGCAGGGACGCGGCGAACTCCGGCGTCAGCGGCCGGAACCCGTCACAGGCCGGTTCGACGGCGGCATCCGGCGCGGCGCCGTCGCCGTCCTCGGCTTCCGCTTCAGCCGGCAGCAGCGCCTCGAGCGCCTGGATCACGCGGGTGATGTCCACGATGTTGCCGGAGGTGGTCAGCTGGCGCTGCACGTGGCGGGGCAGGCCGGTGGCGTCGTGTTCCTCATCGAACCAGCGGACCTTGCGGCGGAGCTGGCGGTTGTCTTTGGCATGCTCGGGTTCGCCGAGGACCACGCCGATCCGGACCTTGCCCGAGCTCTGGTAGAGCGCAAGGTCACCCGGCTTCATGACGGTCAGGAAGGCGAAGACTGCGGTCTTGGTGTCCTCACGCTCCACGTAGCCGAGGTGCTTGTAGTCCTCGTCAACGGCGTTCTGGACCAGCCCCGCGGTGACGCCGGGGTCCAGCAGGCGGAGGTGTTCGACGTCGAGCGTCACCGCTTCCTCGTCCCGCCACTCCCCCAGCAGCTCGGCGTTGTCGTGGTGGGTGCGCAGGAGCCAGGCGCGGCGGCCGGGGTCGCCGACCTTCCGCCACTGGCTCACCAGCTGGCGTGAGTACCAGTCGATCCGCTGCCCGGCCTGCTGGTCCAGGTGCAGGCGGATCCGGTGGATGTCCGCCGAAATGTCCTCGTCGCTGTCCCCCTTGGCCCCGCCCACGAGGGAAGCGAAGGCGTCGCGGATCTCCTGCCGTTCGACATCGGCCACCACGGGTTCGAAGTAGCTGGGCCAGACCAGGAACTCAATGCTGCGGCGGATGGCCGGCTGGTCATCCGGGGTGCCGGCGACCAGCCGGTGGAAGGCCAGCGGATCCTTGACCGCGGCCTGGACGACGTGGGCCGGCCGCTGTGCGACGTGCTGCACGAAGCGGCAGAGCCATTTCAGGTGGTCCCAGATGGTCCAGTTGAATTCGGCGGTGCGGTCCCGGATCACGCCGTGGTCCGTCATGCCCGCGTAGAGCTCGTCGGGGAGCTCCATCGCAGGCTCCAGCCAGGATGCCGCCTCGGCGACGCGGGCCCGCTTGACCTTCAGCGACTTGACCTCGTGGGCCAGCGGCAGGGACTGGAGGAAGAGTAGCTCCACGGCCAGTTGCTTCGCCCCGCGGGTGGCGTCTTCCAGGTTCTGGCGCAGGTTGGTCATCATCGGCGCCTTGGGATCTGGAACGCCCCGTTCGAGGCGTTCCAGCAACTCCGCGGCAGCCTGGACGGACCACGTTTTGGTGCGGCCGTCCAGGGGGGACGCCTTGCCGAGCAACCCCGGGCCCAGCACAAACCACGCCGCGTCTTCAATCTCCTTGGAGATACCGAGGGCGCGGTGCAGGGCAGGCTTCTTGGTTGGGGTCATACGTTCAATTTACAGGCTTAAACTGAACGCGCCCATTTAACGCCGACCCCAAACTACCGGCCAGTAGATTACGGACGGGCGGGCAGCAGACTCGGTTTCGCGCCGGGCCGGCGCTTCACGCCGAAGGTGAAATACGTGGCCGGACCGATGAAATTCACCAGCGTGGCAAGCCGCCACATGGCCTTGCTGCCGCGGATCTGCGCAGACGGGCGTCGGCTGATGTCCGTCTGGGCCGCGACCAGCAGCGAGAGTTGGACGATGGCAGCGGCGATGGTTCCGAACCGTGCAATCGGCGAGAGTTCGTTCCACTTCTTCTTGCGGGTGTGCTTCTTGTGCATGTTCTGGCCCATGTTCACAACGACCACGCCTCCTTTTAGCGTCGGAGTTGTTCATTCTAGGAGCCCTACCGGCACCGTGGTAGAGGCTATTGGACCGGGTGGGCAGGGGTGTAGGGGGCCAGCCGGTCCTTCTGTTCGGGCGTCAGCCGCAGAACCCGGCCGGTTGCCTCGTCCACGAAGGCGAGATGGCTCGTGGCCCGGACGCAGTCCTCGCGCGTGACGGGATCCTGCACCAGGTAGTGGATGTCAAAGCTGGCGCCCTTGACCGCGCCGATCCACAACTGGACGACGGCGGGCACGTTCCGGTACTCAAGGGTCCTGACGTACCTGATCTTGTGCTCCACCACGAGCGCCAGCGTCCCTTCCGGAATTTCATTGAAGAGCGGCACCAGCGGTTCGGTTCCCGGCAGCCCGGGCCCCCGGGGCGGGCCGAACGCCGCGATCCGTGCTTCTTCGAGGATCCGGACAATCTGGACGTTGTTGATGTGCCCGTAGGCATCCATGTCGCTCCAGCGCATCGGCACGCCCACCTCGAGGCGCCAGGGCTCCGTGGATGTGTTCTCCCCAGCGGCTGCACCCTTGCCGGCGGGGCCCGCGGCTGTGCCTGCGCTCTCCCTGCCGGGCCCGTGCCCGCCGGCTGTGCTCTTCCCGGCGGGGCCTGCGGCGCTCAGCTGTGCACCGCCGTCGCGTCCTCCGCGGAATCCGCCACGGCAGAGTCTGCGTCCTCGCCGGCGAACTGGGACATGTACAGCCGGTAGTACGCGCCCTGCAGGGCCAGCAGTTGGGCGTGCCGGCCCTGCTCGACGATCTGCCCGTCCTCCATAACAAGGATGGTGTCCGCGTCCCGGATGGTGGAGAGGCGGTGGGCGATGACGAAGCTGGTGCGTTCCGTCCGCAGCGCCGCCATGGCCTTCTGGACCAGGGCTTCGGTGCGGGTATCCACGGAACTCGTGGCCTCGTCCAGGATCAGTAGCGACGGGTTCGCCACAAAGGCCCGGGCGATGGTGATCAGCTGCTTTTCGCCGGCACTGACGTTGTTGCCTTCTTCGTCGATCACCGTGTTGTAGCCCTCCGGCAGCGCCCGGACGAAGCGGTCCACGAACGTGGCCTTGGCCGCCGCCATGATCTGTTCTTCGGTGGCGTCCAGCTTGCCGTAGCGGATGTTCTCGTAGATGGTTCCGCCGAACAGCCAGGCGTCCTGCAGCACCATGCCCACCTTGGCGCGCAGCTCCGAACGGCTCAGCCGGGTGATGTCCACACCGTCCAGGGTGATGCCGCCGGAGTTGAGCTCGTAGAAGCGCATCACGAGGTTGACGAGGGTGGTCTTGCCCGCCCCGGTCGGTCCCACGATCGCCACCGTGTGTCCGGGTTCGGCCGTGAAGGACAGGTCTTCGATCAGCGGCCTGTCCGGCGTGTAGCTGAAGGTGACGTGCTTGAACTCGACGTGCCCGTCGGTCTTGGCCGGGAGGTGCTCGGTGGCGGTCTCGGCGTCCTGTTCGTCGGCGTCGAGGAATTCAAAGACCCGCTCGGCGGAGGCGACACCGGACTGCAGCATGTTGGCCATGCCGGCCATCTGGCCCAGCGGCTGGGTGAATTCGCGTGAGTACTGGATGAACGCCGTGGCGTCGCCCAGGCTCATGCTGCCCGAGGCCACGCGCAGTCCGCCGACGACGGCGATCCCGACATAGCTGAGGTAGGAGACAAACTGCATGACCGGCATGATCATGCCGGAGACGAACTGGGCTCCGAAGCTGGCCTTGTAGAGTTCCTCGTTGCGCTCGTCGAAGCGGGCCAGCATGTCGGCGTCGCGGCCGAACACGCGGACGAGGTCATGGCCGGAGAACGATTCCTCGATCTGGCCGTTGAGCTCGCCGGTGTTCTTCCACTGGGCGGCGAAGAGTTTCTGGCTGCGGGCGCCAATGATGCCGGCTGCCACGCCGGAGAGCGGCAGGGCGACGAGCGCGATCAGGGCCAGCTGCCACGACACGATGAACATCATGATCACGATCCCGATGACCGTCAGGGCCGAGTTCACGAGCTGGGCGAAGGCCTGCTGGAGCGCCTGCTGGATGTTGTCGACGTCGTTCGTGACGCGGGAAAGGATGTCGCCGCGCTGGCGGGTATCGAAGTAGTTCAGCGGCAGCTTGTTGAGTTTCTTCTCGGTGTCATCGCGCAGCGTGCGGACCACGCGCATGACCAGCACGTTGAGGACATAGCCCTGGAGCCAGAGGAAGATGTTGGCCACGAAGTACATCACCAGCACCACGCTGATGAGGAACGCGAGCTTCTGGAAATCGATGCCGGCGCCCGGCACGACGTCCATCTTGGCGAGCATGTCGGCAAAGTTGTCCTGGCCCTGGGAGCGCAGTCCTTCGATGAACTGTTCTTTGGTGGCCCCGGCCGGGAGCTGCTTGCCGACCACTCCGGCGAAGATCACGTCCATCGCCTGGCCCAGGATCCTCGGGGCAATGACGTTGAGGACGACGGCGACCGTCACCATGGCGAGCACGGCGGTGATACCGGCGCGCTCGGGCTTCAGCAGCCCCATGAGCCGTTTGGCCGAGGGCCAGAAGTGCTGGGCCTTCTTGGCCGGCACGGCACCGAACATGCCGCCGTCGGCCTCGCCGGGCGTGTACTCCTCCTCGATGAAGTCATCTTCGATCAGGTCGGTGGCGTCCGTATCGGCAGCGGCCTGGCCGGCTGCGGTGGCCGGCGTGCTGGAGACTTTCTCGTTGGTGCTCATGCCACTGCCTCCGCGCTCAGCTGGGATTCGACGATTTCCTGGTAGGTGCTGGAGCTTTCCAACAGTTCCTCATGTGTTCCGCGGTCCACGATCCTGCCGTTGTCCAGCACGAGGATCTGGTCCGCATCGGCGATGGTGGACACCCGCTGGCCGACGATGATCACTGTGGCATCGGCCGTCTTGGCCTTGAGCGCCCGGCGGAGCCTGGCGTCGGTGGCGACGTCAAGGGCCGAGAACGAGTCGTCGAACAGGAAGACCTTGGGTTCGGTGACGAGCGCGCGGGCGATGCACAGCCGCTGCCGCTGGCCGCCGGAGACGTTGGTGCCGCCCTGGGCGATCCGCGCTGCGAGGCCGCCCTTCTTTTCGCGCACGAACTCCGCGGCCTGGGCGACCGTCAGTGCCTCCCACAGGTCCGAGTCCGTGGCCTCGGGCTTGCCGAAGCGCAGGTTGTGCTCAATGGTTCCGGAGAACAGGTAGGGCCGCTGCGGCACCATGGCCACGCGCTGCGTGATCTCGGCGCGGTCCAGCTGGGTGACGGGGACGCCGTCGAGCAGGACCTCGCCCGACTCGGCGTCGTACAGCCGCGGGAGCAGGGCCAGCAGGCTGGACTTGCCGGCGCCGGTGGAGCCGATGATCGCCACGGTCTGTCCGGGCTCGGCCGTAAAGCTGATGTTGCTGAGCACGGGAGCTTCAGCGCCAGGGTAGGCGAAGGTCACGTTGCGGAATTCGACGCGGCCGGCCTTTGCCGCAGGCGTCACCGGGGTGAGCGATTCGTGGATGGAAGGCTCGACGTCGAGCACTTCACCGATCCGGTCGGCGCAGACCGAGGCGCGGGGAATCATCATGGCCATGAAGGTGCCCATCATGACGGCCATGAGGATCTGCAGGAGGTACTGGAGGAAGGCCGTCAGAGAGCCGACCTGCATCTCGCCGGCGTCGACGCGCTGGCCACCGAACCAGAGCACAGCGGCCGTGGAGATGTGCAGGATCATGCCGATGGCGGGGAACATCAGCACAAACAGGGAACCGATCTTCAGCGAGACGTCGGTGAGGTCCTGGTTGGCCGCGCCGAAGCGCTCGGCCTCGTGGGGTTCGCGCACGAAGGCCCGGACCACGCGGATGCCGATGATCTGCTCGCGGAGGACACCGTTGAGCCGGTCGATCTTCTCCTGCATGGAACGGAAGAGCGGCATCAGGCGGACCACGAGGTAGCCCACCACGACCACGAGCAGGGGCACGGACACCCAGACGAGCCAGGACAGGTTGAGGTCCTCGCGCAGGGCCATGAAGATCCCGCCGATGCACATGATGGGTGTGGCCACCATGAAGTTCAGTGCCATGAGCATGAGCATCTGGACCTGCTGCACATCGTTGGTGCCCCGGGTGATCAGGGTGGGGGCGCCGAAGAGGTTGACGTCCCGCGCCGAGAAGCTGCTCACCTTGCGGAACACGCCGCGGCGCAGGTCCCGGCCGAACGCCATCGCCGCCTTCGAGCCGAAGTAGACGCCGGCGATCGCGGTGGCCACCTGGATCAGCGCGACGCCGAGCATGACGCCGCCGGTGCGCCAGATGTAGTCCGTGTCGCCGCGGGAGACGCCCTCGTCGATGATCTGGGCATTGAGGCTGGGGAGGTACAGAGCCGCGATGGTCGAGGCCAGCTGGAAGATGACCACAGCCGCGATGTATGGCAGATACGGCTTGGAATAGCGCCGCATGAGGGTAACGAGCATGCCCACGAGTCCTTACGAAGACTGAATTATAGGGAGACCAAATTTGGGGAGAGCAAATTATGGGGAGAACAAAGTATGGGGAGAGCTAAATAGTGAAGTTTATTGGAAGGCTGATTGGAGACTAGCCCATGGGACCGACAGCCTTAGCCACCCAACTCTACGAAATCCCTCGTCCGGGAGGAACATCGGGAGCTGAATATCATCCAAACGGCGTACTTAGGCGGCTCCTGTGGTCTCCCCCCGCAACCGTCTTGCTGCACGAAGGCCCCGCAGCCGCCCCCTCGGGCGGCCGCGGAGCCTCAGCGGTCCGGTACTGTGAGCCGGCGCTACCCGGTCCGGTGCCGGCCGTGGGTGGCGATGTAGTCGGCAGCCGCGCGCTGCATCTTGCGCTGCTTGGCGAGCTGCCGGCGCAGGGCCGTGAGCTCCCCGGCAACCCGGGCCTGTTCCGTGGCGATCGCACGCTGCTCGGCGGCCTGCTCGTGCACGGCGCGCAGGGCGTCCGCCAGCAGCAGTTGCTGCTCCGCGAGGAGCTGCTGGGTCTGGAGCATCACAGGTACGACGTCGGCGGCCTCGGGCCGGTCCTCGGCCACCAAGGTCCGGGTCCGCTGGCGGGCGGCATCGGGGAAGCGGGATTCGGCGCGGTCCCGGCTGAGCACCTCGATGAATTCCCGGTCCAGGTCAACGATGCCGGTTCCGGCAGACGGCGCTGCCCCGACGGCGTCGTTCCCTGTGGTCCTGGTGTAACCCGTGTTTCCCAGAGCCGGGGCCGTAGCACCGGCCATCGCGGCCATCCCGGCATCCGCGGCGTCCCCTGCGATTTCGGCGGGTTCCGGCCGAACGTCGACCGTGCGGCGCAGCGGGCGTTCCTTGATGAACAGGATGGCCACCAGCGCCACGAGGCCGACAACTGCGGAGATCAGGAAGACCTCGGCGATCGCGTCGCCGTAGGCGGCCCGCATGATGTCGCGGATCGGTGCCGGCATGTCCTTGAGGTCCATGCTGGCCCCCGCGGATCCGGCGGGAACCTGGATGCCGGCCGAAGCCAGCCCCTCCACGACGAGCTCCTTGACCCGGTTGCCCAGCACGGCGCCGAGGACCGAGACGCCGATCGCACCGCCGACGGACCGGAAGAAGGCCACAGAGGCGCTGGCCGTGCCGATGTCCTTGGCCTGGACCGTGTTCTGGACGGCGAGGACGAGGTTCTGCATCAGCAGGCCCAGGCCGACGCCGAGGATGGCGGTGTAGATACCGGTCAGCCACAGGTCAGTGGTGTGGTCCATGCTGCCGGCCAGGCCCAGGCCGCCGATCAGCAAGATGGCGCCGGCCACGAGGTACCGCTTCCACTTGCCGGTGCGGCTGATCAGCATGCCGGAGGCGACCGACCCGATGAGGTTGCCGGCGATCATGGGCAGCGTGAGCAGGCCGGCCTCGGTGGGGGTGGCGCCGCGTGCCACCTGGAAGTACTGGCCAAGGAAGGTCGAGGAGCCGAACATGCCCACTCCGACGGCCACCGAGGCGAGGATTGCGAGGGCGGTGGTCCGCTCAGAGATGATCTTGAGCGGGATGATCGGCTGGGCGACCTTGGATTCCACCAGCACGAGCAGGCCAAGGAGCACGATGCCGCCGCCCACCATGGCGACCGTCTGCCACGACCACCAGTCGTAGTAGTCGGGATTGCCGGCGAAGGAGACCCAGATGAGCAGCAGGCTGACGCCGGACGTCAACAGGATGGAGCCGAGCCAGTCGATCTTGGCGGGGCGCTTGACGTGCTGGATCTTGAGGGTGACCTGCAGCAGGATGAGTGCGACCACCGCGAGCGGGACGCAGACGAAGAAGGTCCAGCGCCACCCCAGCGGGCTGTCGACAATGAAGCCGCCGAGCAGCGGGCCGCCTGCCGTGCCCACGGCCATGACGCCGCCCATGTAGCCGGAGTACTTTCCGCGGTCGCGCGGCGGGATCATGGAGCCGATGATGGCCTGGGCCAGGGCGGTGAGGCCGCCCATGGCGATGCCCTGGATGACACGGGCGGTCAGCAGCAGCGGGATGGTCTCGGACAGGCCGGCCATAACGGAGCCCGCCACGAAGATCACGATGCTCAGCTGGACGAGGACCTTCTTGTTGAAGAGGTCCGCGAGCTTGCCCCAGATCGGGGTGGTTGCCGCGTTGGCCAGGAGCGCGGCGGTGATCACCCAGGCGAAGTCCGTCTGGGTGCCCTTGAGTTCGGACATGATGGTGGGCAGCGCGTTGGCGACGATCGTGCTGCTCAGGATGGCGGTGAAGAACGCCGCCAGCAGGCCGGTGAGGGCCTCCATGATCTGGCGGTGGGTCATCGCCACAGGTTCTGCGGCGGTCTGGGATGCGCGGGATGCCCCCTGCGCAACGTCCGACGGGGCCGGGGACGGCCCTGTGGCGGCGGCGTGGCTAGCCATATATCTACTCCTCAACAATTTCGGTCGTATTCGTGGATCCGGCCGTCGTTGCCCGGGCTGAGGTCCTGAGGGACTCAGCAAGTTTTTCGAGGGTGCGCGCCGTCAGTTCGACGTCATCCTGGCTCCAGTCCTGCAGCAGGTCCTGGATGGTGGCCGTCCGCTGGTCCTCGATGGCACGCAGTTTCTCCGTGCCGGCGGCGGACAGCGCGATCAGTTGCGCGCGGCCGTCTTCCGGGTCGGGCCGGCGGACCACATAGCCGTGCTCTTCGAGGTCGGCGATGTGCCGGCTGAGGACCGGGGCGCTGACGCCGAGCCGCTCCGCAAGATGCGTGGCCCGGGATTCGCCCTCCCCCACAAAGCGCAGAACGCCCTGAAGCGCCACTCCGGTGTCCTGCCCGCGCAGACTGGCGGCGGCAACGCAACGGACCGCGCGCTGGAGATCGAAGATCTGGTAGACGAGTCTGGCTGCAGCGTTGGATTCAACTGACATGATGGACACCCCTCTTTTGTTTGCCCTAGGCAACTATATACGAAAATGGTTACTTCGGGAAACTAACTCTCTCGTGGGAGGTGCCGCGCGGCCCCGAAAGACCCTTAAATAGCAAACGCGGACCGGCCGGGCCTGCCCCTCGCGGTGAGGGGCAGACCCGGCCGGTCCGCACTGTGCAGCGGCGCTGCTGTGGTGTTGGTCCGGCTACGTGGCCATGTGGGTGGGGCCGAACATCTGGAGCAGCGTTTCGACGACGACGACGTTGGGGCCGTCCGCGGCGAAGCCCGCCTTCAGGGCGTCCCCGACGTCCTCCGGAGAAACCCGGACAGCCGGGACGCCGAAGGACTCTGCCAGCTTGACGAAGTCGGGGCGGGCGAGCTCCGTGGCCGTGGCCTTGCCGAAGGCGCCGACCATGTATTCGCGCAGGATGCCGTAGCCGCCGTCGTCCACAATGAGCCAGGTGACCGGGACGTTGTGCTGCTTGGCGGTGGCGAGCTCGGAGATGGAGTACATCGCCGAGCCGTCGCCGGAGACGGCCAGCACTCTGGCGTGTCCGGCAGATGCGCCGGCAGATGCGCCGGCGGAAGTGCCGGTGGTTTCAAGCCCGACGGCGCCGCCGATCGCCGCGGGGAAGCCGAAGCCCAGCCCGCCGGCGCCCTGCGCGGAGTGGAACTGGCCGTCGCGGGCATCCCAGCAGCTCCAGCCCCAGTATGCCGAGATGGTCATGTCCCAGAACGTCTGCATGGCCGCGGGAACGGCCTCGCGGATGTCGGCCATGAACTTCAGTTCCTTGCCGAGGTCCTGGGACTCGAGCCGGGCCTTGACCTTGGCCAGGGTGTCCTTGACGAGCACCTCGGGAGCCGTGCCGTGCCAGTCGGCGCGTTCGCCGTGCGGTTCAGTCAGGGCTGCGTCGAGGGCGGCCAGGGCCTGGCCGGCGTCCGCCCGGATGCCCAGTCCCGGGCGGTTGGACTCCAGGACGCGGGGCTCGGCGTCGATCTGGATGATCCGGCCGCGAGGTTCAAAGGTGAAGTAGTTGGAGGTGACCTCGCCCAGGGAGGAGCCGATGACGATCAGCACGTCGGCATCCTCGAGCACCTCCGTCATGTACTGGTCTTCGATCCAGGACTGCAGGGAGAGCTCATGGCTCCACGGGAACGCGCCGTTGCCGCCCGGGGTGCAGATGACCGGCGCCCGCAGCTTCTCCGCAATCGAGAGCAGCGACTTTTCGGCATGGCCGCGGCGGGTGCCGCCGCCGGCGATGATGGCGGGACGTTCCGCCGTCGAGAGCCATTTCACGGCTTCGCGGACCAGCTCCACGCGGGGCGGGTTGTCGGCCGCTTCGGCGAGGGCGTCCTCCACGGGAGGCACCATGATGGGGTCCAGCAGGACGTTCTGCGGGATTTCGAGCCACACGGGGCCCTGCGGCGAGGAGATCGCCTCGGTCCAGGCATCCTGGATGGCCGAGGGGATGCCGGAGGCGTGCTGGATCAGCCGCTGGGACTTGGTGACGTTCGCGGCCGAGGCCTTCTGGTCATCGAGCTGGTGCAGCATGCCCTTGCGCCGGGCACCAAGGCCCTCGAGCGGGATCTGGCTGGCCACGACCACCATGGGAACTCCGGTGGCGTAAGCCTCCTGCAGCCCGGCCAGGGACGTCAGCGCGCCCGGACCGGTGGACAGGAACAGCACGCCGACTTCGCCGGTGGCGCGGGAGTAGCCGTCGGCGGCGAAGGCCGAGTTGTTTTCAACCCGGGAGGAGACGAAGTGCAGGTTCCCGCGGCCCATCGCGTCGAACAGGCCCAGGGCGTGCTGGCCCGGGATGCCGAAGACCGTCTTGGCGCCGAGCGCCTCAAGGGTCTCGACGACGAGGTCCCCGCCGTTGCGCACGCCGGTCATCGCGAAGCCACCGGCGATGCCACAGGGGAGCCGAAGCCAGCGGGGCGGTGGGATTCCTGGCCGAGGGCCTGGGCAGCGTAGCCGTTCGGGCTGCCGAAGCGGTCCCCTTCGACGGCGCGGTCCGCCATCAGTGTCACGAGTTCGTAGGCGACGTGGCTTGCCGCCACACCGGTGATCTCGGCGTGGTCGTACGCCGGGGCGACCTCGACGACGTCGGCACCGACGAGGTTCATGCCGCGGAACCCGCGGATGATTTCCAGCAGCTCGCGGCTCGTGATGCCGCCTGCTTCCGGCGTGCCGGTGCCCGGGGCGTGGGCGGGGTCAAGGACGTCGATGTCCACGGAGATATAGAGCGGGCGGTTGCCGATCCGGTCCCGGACCTTTGCGACCGTCTCCAGGACGCCCTGGTAGTAGACGTCGGCGGAGGTGACGATGCCGAAGCCGAAGCGGTGGTCGTCGTCGAGGTCCTTCTTGCCGTAGAGCGGACCGCGGGTGCCGATGTGGCTGATGGCCTCGGTGTCCAGGATGCCTTCCTCGACGGCGCGGCGGAAGGGTGTGCCGTGGGTGTACTCGGCGCCGAAGTAGGTATCCCAGGTGTCCAGGTGCGCGTCGAAGTGCAGCATGGCAATGGGCCCGCCGGCGCGCTCGGCGGCGGCGCGCAACAGCGGCAGGGCGATGGTGTGGTCGCCGCCGAGGGTGACGAGCTTGCTGCCGGACGCCGTCAGGTCCAGGGCGTTCTGCTGGATCGTTTCGATGGCGTCGTTGATGTTGAAGGGGTTGACCGCCATGTCGCCGGCGTCGGCAACCTGGATGTTCTCGAAGGGGCTGACGTCCCAGGCCGGGTTGTACGGCCGCAGCAGACGGCTGGCCTCACGGATGTGGTTGGCCCCGAAGCGGGCGCCGGGGCGGTAGGAGACGCCGGTGTCGAACGGCACGCCGACCACCGTGACGTCCGCCTTGGCCACCTGGTCCAGGCGCGGCAGGCGGGCATATGTGGCAGCCCCGGCGTAGCGTGGGACGCGGGATGAATCGATGGGGCCAAGGTTGCCATTGGCCTCGATGCGCAGCTCTTCCAAAAGAAGCCTCTCCTTCGAGGATTGACCGACGGTTGTGACAGCCATCATACACTCGAAGTTTCGTATTGCGCATCATTTGTTTACCAACGACTTCAGGCGATGGCCGACGCGCCCCGCTCCCCCGTGCGGACGCGGACGGCGTCTCGCACCTCGATAATCCAGATCTTGCCATCGCCGAAGCGGCCCGTGCGCCCGCCCTCTTCAATGGCAGCCATGACGGCACCGAGGGCGCCCTCGTCGACCAGGACTTCGAGCCGCACCTTGGGCAGCAGGTCCGAGCTGTATTCGGCGCCCCGGTACACCTCGGTATGGCCCCGTTGCCGGCCGTAGCCGCTGGCCTGGCTCACGGTCAGGCCGTTGACCCCGGCCCGCTCCAGGGCCGCGCTAACGGCCGCGACCCGCTCCGGCCGCACAATCGCCGTGACGAGCTTCATGACGATACCCTGCCGCGGACGGCCTCACCCTCGGCCTCGGCTTTGGTCCCGGCTGGGACTTCGGCCTGGGTCCCGGCCGGGGTCCCGGCGTGGGCCTCGGCCGCATCAGTCCGGGCATGCGGGTCACCGGGGTGGAAGCTGCCGCCGACCATGAGGAGTTCATACGCCGTTTCGGCGTGCTCCGTCACGTCAATGCCGGAGAGCTCGTCGGCCTCGGAAACGCGCATGCCGATGCTCTTGTGGATCGCGAAGCCAATCAGCGTGGTCATGGCGGCGCTCCATGCCGTGACGATCAGGGCGGTGAGAATCTGTGGCCAGAACTGCGCCAGGCCGCCGCCGTAGAACAGGCCGCCGGCCGTCTTGGTGGACGGCAGCGCGAAGAATCCGAGGGCCAGGGTCCCCCACAGGCCGCCGACGAAGTGCACGGCCACGACGTCCAGGGAGTCGTCGAGCCCGATCTTGAACTTCAGCCCGACGGCGAGCGCGCAGACGGCACCGGCGATCACGCCGATCAGGATGGCGCCGATGGGGTCGATGAATCCGCAGGCCGGGGTGACCGCCACGAGTCCCGCGACGGCTCCCGAGGCGGCGCCGAGCGAGGTGGCATGCCCGTCGCGAAGCCGCTCCACGAGCAGCCAGCCCAGCAGGGCGGCGCTGGTGGCGAGCAGCGTGTTGGTCCAGGCCAGGGCGGCCGTGGCGTCGGCGGCGAGTTCCGAACCGGCGTTGAAGCCGAACCAGCCGAACCAGAGCAGCCCTGCGCCGAGCATCACGAACGGCAGGTTGTGCGGACGGATGTTGGGGTCTTTCATGAAGCCGAGCCGCTTGCCCAGAACCACGGCAAGCATGAGTCCGGCAATGCCTGCGTTCATGTGGACCACCGTGCCGCCGGCGAAGTCGAGGGCCGAGATCTTGCTGCCGATGATGCCGGTAGGTCCGAAGATGCCGCCGCCCCAGACCCAGTGCGCGATCGGCGCGTAAACGAGCGTGACCCAAAGGGCCGCAAAGAGGAGCCAGGGGCCGAACCGGACGCGCTCGGCCACCGCGCCGCTGATCAGTGCGACGGTGATGATGGCGAACGTGGCCTGGAAGCCGACGAAGATCATGTCCGGCAGGCCTGCCGCCTTGGAGCCGATGCTGGTGGTCAGCCCGCTCAGGCCGAAGTTGGTGAAGGGGTCCCCGACGAATCCTCCCAGCGCATCCGGGCCGAATGCCAGGCCATAGCCCCACAGGGCCCAGACGACGCCCACAACGCCCATGGCGCCGAAGCTCATCATCATGATGTTGAGGACGGACTTCATTCTGACGAGCCCGCCGTAGAAGAACGCAAGACCGGGGGTCATCAGGAGGACCAGAGCGGATGCCGTGAGCATCCAAGCGGTCGATCCGGGGTCAAGGACCTGCGGATCCGTTGCCATTCCTACTGCAAGCACAGAGAACTTCATAGCGGGAGCCTTCCTCGAGTGCCGGCGCTCCGAGGGCGCCGATGCGGCGAGACCATGTGACGTTTGGGACTGACGAGCGTCCCCCCGCAGTTGACGCTACTCACGGCGTGTTTCGGGAAGGCTTTCCCATTCTTGCGGGCACGTTACGCGCCGGCTCCGGGCATTAAATTGCCGTTTCGGGCAGATTGCCGGGATGTGACGTACGTCTCACCGTGGCCGATCTCATCAAGGAAAGGGACGTCAGCTGTACTTGAGGGTGAGCAGCAGGCGCTTGAGCTGGCTGTACTGCTCCGTGGTCATCCAGGCTTTGGCGGCGTCGACGGAGGCAAACGCCGGGCTGCCAAAGAGCACCTTGGCTTCCGCCCCGCCGTTGGCGAAGCTGACGTAGGCGGAACCGGAGTCAGAGACCGCGGGTGCGAAGTCGCGTTGCTTGCGGACGCTCATGTGGAAATCGGACTGGTCGGCGAGGGAATCGAACGCGAAGCCAAAGGCCAGCTGCTCGCCGTCCACATCTTTCAGCCCCGGCACCGGAGCGGTGTCCAGCACGGTGCGGGCCACCGGGCCGGAAGCGTTGCTGGCGCTGGTGCTGCTGGTGACGGAAGCCAGTTCGTTGCCGGTGGCGTCGGCGATGACCGCCTGCACGCCGCGCAGCTTGGCCGCGTTCCCGGGCGAACCCACCAACCGGACGGACCAGCCGCTCGGATAGGAGAAGGAGAGGTGCCCGTCCGGGAAGGTGAAGGTTTTCACGCCGGCCACCGCGCTGGCCGTGGCCGTGGGCGCGGCCGGGACAGGGGTAGCGGAGGCGCTCKGGGCAGCCGAGGGCAGGGCCGAAGCGGCGGAGGAGGCGGTCGTGGCGGCCGCGCCGGATTCCTGCTGCGCCGGGGCCGCGGTTTCACCGGCGGGGCCGCTTGCCGTTTCGCCGGCCCGCTGGCCCGCGGCGGCGCACGAACTCAGGCCAAGGGCGGCCGCGAGCGCGGCGGCCAGGGCCAGGGACAGAAAGACGTTGTTGCGGTTCATGGATCCCCCAGTTGATGACGCGAGCGGCTTCGGCTCGTCCTGTGTATCTCCGGCGTGCGCCGTGCGGATACTTTTGCGGTGGTTGCGGATGCGTTCATGCCCTCAGCGGCTGGCGGCGGGTACGAGCACCCACAGCACCTCGACGGCGTCGTCCGTGGGATTGACCCAGGTGTGCGGTTCCCGGCCGGGAAACGTCACGGTATCCCCGGCGCTGAGCTCGAATTCCTCATTGGTGAGGATCAGGCGGATGCTGCCCTTGACCACATGCAGGACGTCGACGTCGCAGTCCACGGCATAGAGCTCGGACTCGCCGCGCCCGCGCGGCTCGATCACGGCCTGGATGATCTGGACGCGGCGCTCGGAGCGCGCGGTCAGCAGCCGCTCGACGATCCCCTCGCCGCCGAGGGAGATTCGGGGGCCTTCATTCTGCTTCGTGAGGTGCGTTTCGGGTGCGGCGAAGAGGTCGCCGATAGAGATGGACAAAACCTGGCACAGCGTCACCAGGGAAGCAACCGAGGGCGAGGTCAGATCCCGCTCGACCCGGCTCAGGAATCCCTTGGTGAGCCCGGTGGCGTCTGCGACCTGTTCAATCGTGAGCCGCTGGGACTGTCTGGCCGCGCGGATCCGCGAACCGATGGCAACGGGAACATTGCTCGGTTCAACTGGTAGAGCCTTCATTTAGGAACCTTTCACGGCCGGCCGCTTGGCCCCATCATTGGAGCAATCCTAGCGGGAGCGGGCCTTCGTGACGCGGAAGCGGCGGCACCACGCCCTGCGTCTTGACTGTTACCGGCGTCACAACATACTCTTTGGCAACATGTGTTGCCTATTAGGCAATACGGGGGGTTCCGACGGAAATCCTCCTCTAACCACTTCCCGCAGCAGCGGCCTTGCCGAACATACTGTTGAGGCCCGGCAGGCCCGCATCCGCTGTCAACCAGCTCCAAGGAGCCTTTATATGGACGCAACTTTCGTCAACATCGCAATCGTGGTGGTGTACCTGGCCGCCATGCTGGCGTTCGGATGGTGGGGCAAGTCCCGCACTAAGAACAATAGCGACTTCCTCGTCGCCGGCCGCCGCCTCGGCCCGTTCCTCTACACCGGAACCATGGCCGCCGTCGTCCTGGGCGGTGCCTCGACCGTCGGCGGCGTGGGCCTGGGCTACAAGTTCGGCATCTCCGGCATGTGGCTCGTCGTCGCAATCGGCGCCGGCGTCCTGCTGCTGAGCCTGCTCTTCGCCAGCACCATCCAGAAGCTGAAGATCTATACCGTCTCCCAGATGCTGACCCTGCGCTACGGCAGCAACGCCACGCAGACCTCGGGCATCGTCATGCTTGCCTACACGCTGATGCTCTGCGCCACCTCCACGGGCGCCTACGCCACCATCTTCGTGGTGCTCTTCGGCTGGGACCGCGCCCTCGCGATCGCCGTCGGCGGGGCCATCGTGCTGGTGTACTCGACCATCGGCGGCATGTGGTCCATCACGCTGGCCGACCAGGTCCAGTTCGTCATCAAGACGGTCGGCATCTTCTTCCTGATGCTGCCGTTCACGCTCAACGCCGCCGGCGGCCTCGACGGGATCCGCAGCCGGGTGGACGCCACCTTCTTCCAGATCGACGGCATCGGCGCCCAGACGATCATCACGTACTTTGTGGTCTACACCCTCGGCCTGCTGATCGGCCAGGACATCTGGCAGCGTGTGTTCACCGCCAAGACACCTGAAGTTGCCCGCTGGGGCGGCGCCACGGCCGGCATCTACTGCATCCTCTACGGCGCTGCCGGCGCCCTGATCGGCCTCGGCGCCCGGGTGGCCCTGCCGCAGATCGACGTCAAGGCCCTGGGCAAGGATGTCGTCTACGCCGAGGTCGCCACCCACCTGCTGCCCATCGGCATCGGCGGCCTCGTGCTGGCCGCCGCCGTCGCTGCCATGATGTCCACCGCCTCCGGCGCCCTGATCGCGGCCGCCACCGTGGCCCGCGCCGATGTGCTGCCGTTCGTTGCCGGCTGGTTCGGCAAGACGGTCAACACCGATGACACCGACAACCCGGAACACGACGTCAAGGCCAACCGCATGTGGRTCCTGGGCCTGGGCGTCGTGGCAATCGTGATCGCCATCGTCACCAAGGACGTTGTCGCGGCCCTGACCATTGCGTACGACATCCTGGTTGGCGGCCTGCTCGTGGCCATCCTTGGCGGCCTGGTCTGGAAGCGCGGCACCGGCGTCGCCGCCGCGGCGTCCATGGCGGTGGGCTCAGTCATCACGCTCGGCACCATGATTATCCTGGAAATCAACGCCGAGGTTCCGCTGGACGGCATCTACGCCAACGAGCCGATCTACTACGGCCTGGCGGCTTCCGCAGTCGTCTACATCGCGGTCTCGCTGCTGACCAAGCCGACGGATCCCGCGGTCATGCAGAACTGGCGCCGGCGTGTCGCCGGCGGCGCGGCCGAGGAAGAAAAGGTCCCGGCCCTCACGCACTAGGGCCCAGGCCCGGCAGGGTCTAGACCGCGAGTTAAAGGTCGACGGCGGCGCTCCCCTTTCGGGGGCGCCGCCGTCGGCCTTTAGGCACCTTAACGGGCCGCGGGAGGATCACTCATTTTCCTCCGGCGCAAGGAATTCCTCACCTTCCACGGGCACCACCGGCTTCTCGTCGCCCAGGAAGTCTTCCGCGTCCAAAGGAACGAGCCGGTCGGCCTCTTCGAGAAGCTCCTCGTCCTCGGTCTCCGCGGCATCACTGACGGGCGCGTCCTCGGCGTAGTCGTAGGCGGGATCGGACTCGAGTGACTCCCGGGCCGGCTGGATGGGATGTGATGCGGTGCTCTCCATGATGCAACCTCCATGCGGCTTCGGTGGCGGCAAGGCCCCGGGGAGCCCGCCCTGGGTTTCATTCGAACACCGCGGACCCGGGCGGTCAAGGGCTCACAATTGCTGCCGGAAAGCGGCTGCGGGCGGGCCCGCCGGAGCCGGGCAGTTACGGCCTCCCTAAACTTTCCACTGAGGATTGCCAGCCGGAAAAGCGCGGAAATACGGGGTAGTCTGGAGTCGCAATGGGGCCGGACCACGCCCGACCAAACCCAGGAGTTTTTCGTGTCTCAGCACACCGAATCGGACCGCAACGATTCTTCGCAGCACCACCCGACACAGCCCTCTTCGGTCCGCGATACGGACCCGCGCCCTGCCTCGCCGGACGCCTCTGCTGCCCCCGGGGCGGCTCTCTCCACTGCCGCTCCGGTCAGCGCACCGAGCCCCTCGCCCGCAACAGACGCGAGCGCAGCGCCCAGCGCAGCGGACATCAAGCGCTGGCGACAGTATCTCGCCGATGAACGTGCCGAGGCGGCCGTCTACCGGGACCTGGCGCAGAACCGCGCCGGGGAGGAGCGCGCCATCCTGCTGGCGCTGGCCGAGGCCGAGGGACGCCATGAAGCGCACTGGCTCCAGTTGCTGGGCGATCACGCCGGCAAGGACCGGCATGCCTCACTCCGGAGCCGGTTCCTGGGCTTCCTGGCCCGGCACTTCGGCTCGGTCTTCGTCCTGGCCCTGGCCCAGCGGGCGGAGAGCCGCTCCCCGTACGCCACCGAATCCTTCGCCACCCCGGCCATGGTCGCCGACGAGCAGATCCACGAAGAAGTGGTCCGCGGGCTGGCCACCCGGGGCCGCAACCGGCTGGCCGGAACGTTCCGCGCCGCCGTCTTCGGCGCCAACGACGGGCTGGTCAGCAACCTGTCCCTCGTCATGGGCATGGCGGCCTCGGGCGTGGGCAGCCAGGTGGTACTCCTCAGCGGCGTCGCCGGGCTGCTGGCCGGCGCACTGTCCATGGGGGCCGGCGAGTTTATTTCCGTGCGGTCGCAGCGGGAGCTCCTCGCCGCGACCCGACCCACCCAGATCACCTTGGCGGCGGCGCCGCTGCTCGATATCGAGCACAACGAACWCCTGCTCGTCTACCTGGCCCGCGGCATGTCCCGGGAGGCCGCCGAGCACCGCGTCGCGGAGCGGATGGGCCTGCTGGACTGCGACTGCGATCCCAGCCTGTCCCTGCGTCCGGAACTGCCCGAAAGCGAGGACCAGCACGAGGCGGTCGGCACCGCCTGGGGCGCGGCGGCGTCGAGCTTCTGCTTCTTCGCCTCTGGCGCGATCGTGCCCATCATTCCCTTCCTGCTGGGCATGACAGGACTCGCCGCACTGGTGGTTTCCGCGTCCCTCGTCGGCTTGGCGCTGCTGCTTACCGGCGGCGTGGTGGGCCTGCTCTCCGGTACCTCGCCCGCCGCCCGTGGCCTGCGCCAGCTGGCCATCGGCATGGGTGCCGCGGGCGTGACGTACCTGCTGGGCATGGCCTTCGGCGCCGTGGTTGGCTAGTGGACGGCCCTGAATTTCGGGACCGCGGACCTCGGCACAGCCGGCCAGCCACCGCGCTGCGGATCATCAGGAACCTCGCCGCCGCGGCGGTGATCGCCGCCGGCGCCTTCCTCACCGCCGGACTCGTCTACGGCGATCCGAGGTTCACGGGCCTCTTCGAGGTCTCCCGAGGAACGGGGAACAACGCAGGGCACAGTGCAGAAAACAAGGCAGGCAGTGACCTGCAGGCACAGCCGCAGGTTGGCCAGAAATCCGGCCAGCCTGCCGTGCCGGCCGGCGAAGACCGGACGGACACTCCCCCGCCCGGGCTCGAGGAGCAGGACCACCCCCTCGGCGCGGCCCGGAAACCGGAGGCCGCCAGCACCTCGTACAAGTTCCTCGCAACGAATGACGACGGCACTCCGGTGGGTTACTCGCCGTGCCGCCCGCTGCACTACGTCATCAATGCCGCCCTGGCCCCGCCGGGTGCCGAGCGGCTCGTGGACGACTCGATCCGGACGATCTCCGAGGCCACCGGGATCACMTTCATCAATGACGGCCCCACGTCCGAGGCCCCCTCGCCCACACGTGCGCCCTACCAAAAGGATCTCTACGGGGACCGGTGGGCGCCGCTGCTGATCGCCTGGACCACCCCGGAGCAGGCACCGCAGCTCAAAGGCCCGGTGATCGGCACGGGCGGAAGCACACACTTCAGTTTCGGCGACGGCCCCAAAAGCTTCGTCACCGGCAGCCTGGAGCTGGACGCCCCGCAACTCGCGGAAGACCTGGACCGCTCCGAGGGAGCGGCCTATGCCACGGCCGTGATCCTGCACGAGCTCGGCCATGTGATGGGCCTGGAGCATGTCGATGACCCGGCCCAGCTGATGTACCCCGAGATCGGAGCCCCGGACGGGCTTGCCGCCGGCGACCTGAACGGACTCTACGAGCTCGGCCACGCCCAGTGCCGCAAGGATCTCTGACCCCCTAGCGCTCCAGCGCCTCCAGGGCTTCTTCGACCGTATCGACCAGGAAGATCCTTCCCTCCATCCGGCGCCCGGACGCCAGGCTCTGCAAGAGGGGCCAGGCCGGGAATCGCCGCAGCCAGTGCTCGTGCCCCACCAGGACCATGGGAGTGACGGTTTCCGGGGCGGCGTAGTAGTTCTCGCAGGCGTCCTGGAAGATCTCCTGGACCGTGCCGCCCGAACCCGGCAAAAAGACGATCCCGCCGTTGCACAGTTCAAGCAGGATGGCTTCCCGGATGGCATTCGCGAAGTATTTGGCCACATGCGTGGCGAAGAAGTTCGGTGGTTCATGACCGTAAAACCATGTGGGAATCCCCAGCGACGGCACACCCTCCGGGTGGCGTTGGGCGACCGCCGCGGCCGTCCGCGCCCAGGCGGCCACCGACGGGCGGAAGGACGGCACCGCCGAGAGG